>WGDQ01000721.1 GCA_015493185.1 Planctomycetaceae bacterium | reverse complement strand
CGTCCAATCGATCAACTGATCTGGAGCCGTCTGGCCGAGCGTGCTATCTTCCCTTCCCAGTTTCTCTGGGATACCCCGTCTCTACGGCTGGGGTCTCGTGGCCAGCGATCGCACAACACAAGCAAGTCGCGCGCCGCCCGGCCATCGGCCTATCAACGAGGGCCACGTTCGCGGCACGCCACGAGCCCACGGCTTCGACCCAATCCAGCACGTTTGTCCAACAGATAAAAACCGCCGCAATGGTTCGCCAACGGGCCAGCGGCTACGGCGTCTTTTGAACTTTGCCAGGGAGGGAAAAGCACCGTGCAGGGACGGTTCGTTCTATTGCTGCTATTGTTGGGCATCGTCGGGGGTGGCGGCTTGCTGCTGCAACGCTACAAGATTCGCGGTCTCGACGCGATTCGCCTCGAACCGCGTTCGACGACCGCTGGCGACGATGCATCGGTATTGGCCGACGACGCGGAATCCGCTCCCAATGTTCGCCAACCGCCCGTCACCCGGCAGGCCGATACGATCCAGATCGCCACCTTCTACCTTCCGCGCTTCACCGACGAATCGCTGCGACAGCCGAAGACGGTCCGCGTGCTCAGCGGCCTTTTGTCGCGTTTCGACGTCATTGCCATTCAAGGCGTTGGCCGCCCCCAACGAAAAGCGATCCGCCAATTGGCCGCGCAAATTCCGAATCGACCGGCCGGCTACCGCTGGGTTGCCGCTCCGCCGGCCGGTTTGGGCGTGGCGCCCGAGCCGCTCGGTTTTCTCTACGATCCCGGCAGCCTCGAAATCGATCGCTCGGCCACGTACGTTGTTGAAGATCCCGACGATCTGCTCGAGCACGACCCACTGGTCGCTTCGTTTCGTGTTCGCGGACCGCCCCCCGATCAGGCCTTCACCTTCACGCTGGTCAACGTCTGGGTGTCGCCCACGCAGACCGATGCCGAAATGGCGGCGCTCGACGACGTTTGGAACGCCGTCCGTCGCGATGGACGCGGCGAAGACGACGTCCTGCTGCTGGGTCATCTCAACGCCCCGGCCGAACGCTGGGGCGAACTGGGCTTGCTGCCGCAAATCGATTGGGTAATCCACGACCTGCCCACCAACACCCGCGGCACGCAGATGCTCGACAACTTGCTTTACTTCCGGCTGGCCACGGTCGAGTTCACCGGCGAGTCGGGCGTGGTCGATTTGATGCGAACGTTCGATCTCTCGATGCGCGACGCCGTACGGATCTCGGAGTTCGTTCCGGTGTGGGCCGAGTTCGAGCTTTTCGAAGGCGGGGACCAGGGGCGAGTAGCCGCCGATCCCTCGACATCGGCACCGCATTAGCGGCTTGTCGAAAAAAAGCTGCATCGCCCCTCAAAAAGAGCGCAGCGTCGCCAGCCCAAGCAGGTCTGCCGCAGCCGCTTCGAAAGGCGATATGCCACGCACGGGGCCGGCGCAGGGCCGATCCGTTTTCGCCCCGTCGCCGCCAGAATGAATCTTTCAGCCGGCTGCACCCTTTGCCCCTTCGGCCAGCCAGCGCCCCGTTGTGCCATGTCCAGGCTGGCAAAAACAGAAAACGACCACGCTTGCGGTACGGGATTTCAAAAACCGCACAAATCGCACGTGCTTGCCCTCTCTCGGCCCGTTTGGCTCGCAAACGAGCCAATAACCCGACCAAAAGCAGCTAAACTTCGCAATTCCCCCAGGCGGCAAATCTCGCCCGAGGCCGGGTCGCGCAAATTTTTTCTGATACACCGACCCCCGGTCCGCTACAATGACGGATCCACTGGTCATCATCACGGCATCTTGAGGGGGAGGGATGCATCATGAATGCCGCGCCGAACGAGTTGGCATCGCGATCGACCGATCCGGTAGACACCACCCTGGAAATTGCGTGCGACGAACCGTGGCAACTGCCTCCACCGGTTCGCCAGCGCCCTTTGAGCAAAGAAGAGGTCGCGCAGATCAAACGGCTTTGTCACCAATCCATTCCGGGCCCTTTCGTCGTGGGCGATGCGGCCGATGGCGAAGACCGGCTTGTCGCCACGCTTGCCGATGGCCGGCCATTGGTCAGCCGTAGCCTCACCATGGGCGAACGGCTCGAGCCTGAAGCCGTCGAGGCCACGTTGCAACTGTTTTGCCGCGCTCGCCATCTGCTGTTGCACCTGCTGGCTGAGCGCGAATCGCTGCAACGCCGGTGCGATTCTTTAGAACAGCAGTGCGACC
>WGDQ01000720.1 GCA_015493185.1 Planctomycetaceae bacterium | reverse complement strand
TGGTCTGGAAGCCACAAACCATCTGCTGGCCGGACACATGGACCGTGTGGTGGCGGTCCTCGACCATCACCCGGCCCGGAAACGCCCTCGGGGCATATTTCTCGACGTTCGACCGCGAGTCACCGCGTCGGCCACCATCGCAGCTACGTATCTTCGCCAGCAGAACATCGAACCCGACGCCCCGTTGGCCACCGGCATGCTCTACGCCATCGAAAGCGAAACACGCGGCTACGAAACGCATTTCTCACCGACCGACCGTTCGGTGTTGCCCTGGCTCATGCGCTATGCCGATCCCCAGCAGCTTGCCGAAATTCAAAACGCGCCGCTCGAGCGCGACTACTACGGCGACCTGGTGCTCGCCCTGCAAAGCACCTTCACCTACGACGGAGCAGCCTTCTGCCTGCTGCCCCGTGCCGAAGGGCCCGAAATCGTGGGCGAAGTGGCCGATCTGCTGGTCCGTTGCGACACGATCCGCCGCGTGCTTTGCGGGGCGGCCTTCGACGGCGATTTGCTGCTCTCGGTTCGCACCGACCATGCCGGCGGAAACGCTTCGCAACTGTTGCGCAAAACCATCGACGGCCTGGGCTTTGGCAATGGCCACACGCATCGCGCCGGTGGCAAATTGCCTCGCGTGGCCGAAGGACGACGCATTCCCGAAGCCATGGAAGACCAGCTACGCGACCGCTGGCTGCAAGCATGTGGCATCCACCGGCACCGAGGAACACGGCTCGTACCGCGTCGCGAGATTGTCAAGAATCTCTAGCGGCTCTTGCCGAGGCGAACGCCGGCGGCCTGCTCTCGCGGTGTGGTGTTCTACGAAGTAGACGTCGCAACACCGTGATTGGGGAGGGGCCTCGCCGTTTTTCTATCGAGCGTCGAAGCTCCCGTGTGCCATGCGCCGTCCGCTTCGGTTGCCCCGCCGGCGCGTTGCGGCACATTGCGCCGCGCGGTGGTCGGGCAAGGCCGCCGGTCGTCTCACACGGCGCTGCGGCGCTTGGCGGCCTACGATCCCGTCGGCCGTGGTTCCTTGCCCGGTCGTAACTGACGCCGCGGCTTTTCGATTTCCGTAACGATGCGGCCACCGCGAAAGATCGTTACCGAACCGGTCGACTCGCTCACGGCGATGGCCAACGCATCGGTTACGGCGGTCACGCCGGCCGCCGCATGGTGTCGGGCGCCCAAACCTCGCGGCAAGGCGTAGTTGTCTTCGCTTTGCAGCGACGTTTTCAGATACGCGCCGCACGTCTCGATCACGCCGTCGCCGCGGATGATGAACGCACCGTCGATCGACGAAAGTTCCTTGATCGTTTCCTCCAAATGCGGGTCGAGCACGTTGCGTTCGCTTTCGGTGTAGCCGCGGAAAGGATTGATGATCAACTGCCGTGAAAGTGAGAGCACGCGCTCTGAGTCGCCAATCACGAACAGCGCGCCCACCGGCTTGCCCTCGCGGCCCTCGGCGCCAAGCTCCACGGCGATGTCGATCATCCGCTCCACCACCTCGGGCGCCACGTCGGGGGGCAAATAGCGGTCGGTCGAAGGCGCCGCGGCCATCACGCCCGCTTCCTGGCCCACCTCGGTGATCATCAGCGTATCGAGCGTTCCGCTGGCCGGCACGCCTACCAGGCAAACAATCACGTCGTGCTGACGCAAGATGCCGTGCGAAAGCCCCAAAAACATGGCGATGCGCACCTGGCCCATCCGTGTCAGGTTCACGTCGGGCACGCGCAGAAAACGCGCCCCGCGTTTCTGGCTCTTGCGTTGTTCGTCAACGGTTCGCGAGATGTAAATCACCTTCTCTTCCATCTCGGCCGGCAGGTTCAGCGGTTGTCCGCCCAACGCATCGGTGTAAACAAACACGGCCGTGGCGCGGCACGCCTCGGCAATGCTCTGCACGTGGTCGATCAGCACCGAGGTGATCCGCTGCGATACGTCGTCGGATCGGCGGTCGTCCGAACCAATGCGGGATGTGTGGCTTGAAGGTGTGTGCGAATCCATCGGCGCCGTTCCGCTATCCGGTGAGCCAGGGCAGGGCGGCACTGGCAAACGTGAGCACGAGAAAGAAACCGCACATGTCGGTGATGGTGGTCAGAATCGGTCCCGACGCCAGGGCCGGATCTTGTCCCAACCCTCGCAGCAACAGCGGCACCGTGCCACCGATGCAGGCGGCCACCACCGTATTCAGCGCCAACGCGCCACCCACCACAATACCCAAGGCCGGGTTGCCTTTCCAAAGAAAAGCCACCCCGCCGAGCAGCATGCCTAGCACCAATCCGTTGATCAGCCCGACGGTGGCCTCTTTATACAGCACGCGCCATACCTCGCCCGGACGGATAAGGCCCAGTGCCAGTTCGCGCATGCTCACGGCTACCGCCTGATTGCCCGAGCACCCGCTCATGTCGGAAACAATCGGCAAAAACACGGCCAGGGCAATCACCGAGGCGAGCGTGTCTTGATACATCGCGATCACGCTGGCCGCAACGATATTCAACACAATGTTGATGCTCAACCACGAAAGCCGTCGAATGCTGCGCAACCGCAGCGGCATCGTGCGCAGCTCTTCGCCGCCGAGAATGCCGGTGAATTTCAGCAAGCTGCGGCTCGCCCGTTCTTCGGCCGCTTGCTCCACATCTTGCTGCCGCACCACACCCACCAGCCGACCCTCGTCGTCTACCACCGGAACGCCAAACAACGGATGCCGCTGGAAGAAGCGTTCCAAATCGTCCAGCGAGCTTAGCACGTGCACCGACAGCGGCTCACTGACCATAAGCGCCGAAACCGGCTTGCCCGGCGGGGCCAGCAACACGTCGCGCAGCCGCAACACGCCCACCAGCCGGCCCGTACGGTCGACCACATAGGCGTATTGCACGTCGTACTCGCGATATTTTTCGGCGTTGTTGCGAATGTCTTGCAGTACGTCGTCAACCGTCTGATCGTCGGTGTAGGTGAGATACTCCGAGATCATCAGCCCCCCGGCCGAATCGCTCGGGTATTGCAGCAGCCGCCGTGCGTCGGCCGCTTCCTCCGGCTCCATCTCGTCGAGCACCGCCGCCGCCGAAGCGTCCGACATGCGGCCGATCACGTCGGCCTGCTCGTCGCTGTCCATCTCATTGAGAATCGCCGCCGCATCGTCCGGGGCCAGGTGCTCCATCATCTGCGCGGCAAAGGCCTCGGGCACGGCTTCGATCAAATCCGCCGCTTCCTCGTCGGGCAGCAAGGTCAACAGCCGCGATTGCTCCTCTTCGCTAAGCCGCGAAACCGCCCGGGCCGCTTCGGCCGACGACAGCGCGCGCAGCACCTCGGCGGCCCGGCGCGCGTCGTTCAGCAACACCGCTTCTCGCAACTGTTCGATCGGGTCACCGCTCACCGGAGGCGTGGCCGTATCGTTCATCATCAGCGCACGCCCTTTCGACCCACGGGTTTACCGAATACGTCGATTCGTTCTTTGTAATCCATCTGTTTCTCCCTATTCGTCGTTGAAGAAAATGTGTTGTTGCAAAACGTATTGTTCGAAAAGCCACTTGCCTGTCTGTCGTCGCCATGTGGGGCTGACAAGCGGCACCGGGACGCTGTTGTGCTTTGTTCCAAAAGGTGTCCGCCCCGATCGCGTCTGCGGTGGTGCATCGTCAGGGGCTTCGACACAGCCCATCACGTCGGCAGCACGACGCCACGCGATAGCCAAAGGCTACCTACCTGTCGGCTGTTCGGCTAGCACGTTGCCCGCATTCGCCACTGTGTGCGTTAGCCCCTCGCGTTCGCACCGGTGGTCGAATTCTGGTCTCGATGCACTTTGATGGCGCTCGGCCTACTGTGGCAGAGCGGCCAACCGCGCCGCAACCAGCGCCGCGCGGGTCAACCATTTTTCCGCCGGTGCCGCAGGAGCAATCGAGCTGACGTCGATTCAGCGAGACGCCGCACGGTTGCGGCCATGCCCCTCGACATGCGAATTCGGGCCACGCGCACACACACGCTCGAAACAGATTGTCTGCGAAGCGTGCCTTGCTTGATAGAAACGCCGCTGCCCCGGCGAGAAATCGGAGGCGCACAGCCCGCACGCCGCATGAATGACCATCGCGCGCGGCGTGCCGGCCGAACGAGCTTGCGGCACACCGGCCGCGGCGCTGTGTGAATTGCAGGAGCGTGCCGGCGCCGTGCTCAACTCGTTGGCGATTCTTCCGCCTGGCTCACGCCGAAAAGCTCCTCGGCCAACTTCTGTCGGGCCTGTTGAATGTCGGCCACTACGTCGGCCTCGTCGCGATCCTGAATCATCGCGATTTCGGAAGTCTCGAAGCCTTCCAGAGCGTGCAGCAAAAGCGCCTCGCGCTGCACGACGGGCAGGCGTCCCAGTGCCTGTTGGAGCCGCTCCTTCTGCTCTTCCTTCGATAGCGATTCCCAGGCCTCGGTTTCCTCGCAGTCGGGAATCAGGTCTTCGATCGTCAGGGGGCCCTCCCGCTCAAACAGCCGCGAAAGCCAGAAGGCCTGTTCGTCCACGTCCTCGGGCGGCGTGAGCGGCTCATCTTCGGCCAATGGCGGAATGTCGCTCAACAAAACCGGCTCGCGCTTTTTCACCAGTTCGTCCAGTCGCTGGTGCAACAGGTCGATCAGCCACACATCCAACTCCAAGTGGGCCGGGCGGTCTTCGAACTGCTCGAAGGCCCGCACCATCACATCGTCTACCAGGTCGTCCGCCGTCACTTCTCCGGCCGGAAGTGTTCCGTTGATCTCCAGAATGCTCAACTCCCGTTCGGCGTGGTCGCGAACCGATTTCATGTAAGGACGCAGCAGGTTGAAAAACGCCTCCCGACGATTGCGGGCCACATCGGCCCCCAACAGCGGCCCGGCCGCCGAAAGGTTCTGCCGCTGCTTGCGACGCCGGCGATAAAGGTAGTCTTTGCGCACAAGTTCTTTGTGTCGTTTGATTTCCCGGGCCAGCTCGTCGGCCACGATGTTGATCACATCGTGCATCGTCCCCTTGGTTTCATGAGCCGCCAAGGTGCCCGTTGGCAAGTAGAGCACGGCCCGCAGTTCCCAGAAGTTTCGGTTCTCGTGGTAATAGAGCGTCAGGTGCAGTTCGCACAACTCGGGATCGTATCGCTTGAGCAGCCGTTCGATGCGGTCATGTTTCTTGTCCCACAGCGCTCGGGCGCTCTGCTTGTGTTCTTCGCAGTTGTTGAATACCCAATGCGTTTTCATTTGAAAATGTTCTCCTCAATGTGTTTTTTTCGTCGTTTTTTGGTTTGCTTTTCATGTTTTCGGCGGTGCGGCTGACCGGCTCAGCAGGTCGCGGATCAAGCCGGCGTCGGCCATCACCACACTGTTGTGGCAAGTCGCGTGCCGCAGCGGCGCCCTTGTGGCCCGACTTTTGGCGCATTTTTTTTGAGCAGCAACTTTTTCAAACATCAGCGCCTCGCGTTGCCCTGCATGGGCGGCCACCTCGCTGGCCAACTCATTTCTGGCCACGCGGGTGCCGGTCTCCTCCGTGATACGGAATCGGTATGTATTCCACGCTCGGCTGCCGCCGCACAGGCTGCGGGTAAAGCTGGAGCAAATCCAAAAACGGCTTGGGCATCTCGTTCGATACGGGCAACCCCAACTCGCGGGCCTTATCGAACGTGATCGGGTAGTCGTGTGTCCAGGTGCCCGTGGAGAGCAGTGTGGCCAATTCATCCACCTTTTCGGCGGGCAGTTTGTCGGCCAATAGCTCCTTCACCACGTCGCGCACCTGATGAATCGCCTTTTCGCCCTGATCGGCCAGAATCAGCGTTTCGTCGTCGATGCGTTCAATCGGTTTTTCCTGCACCACCTTGACCAGCGAGGCGGCCGCATATTTGCCCAGTTGCGGGTCCACCGGACCAAGCACCGCATGTTCGCACATCACAATCTGATCTGCCGCCAGGGCGATCAGCGTTCCGCCCGACATGGCATAGTGAGGCACGAACACCGTCACCTTGCCGCGATGCTTGTGAATGGCCCTCGCAATCTGTGTGGCCGCCAATACCAGCCCGCCCGGCGTGTGCAGTACCAGGTCGAGCGGCACCTCGGGATCGGTCAGGTGAATGGCACGAATCACCTCTTCCGAATCGTTGATGTCGATATAACGCACCAGCGGAAAGCCCAGCAGGCTCATCGTTTCCTGGCGATGTACCAGCAAAATCACCCGCGACTTGCGCTCTCGACCAATGCGAGCGATCATCCGCTGCCGCGAGTTGTCCAAAAGCATCCGCTTCAACACCGGCTGAAGCGACGTGATGATAAGAAACAGCCAAAACAGGTCACTGACGGCCATTAAACGGTTTCCTTCCTTATACTGCGGTCTCTTTAATTCTTTCGTTTTTCTGGTGTGTGCGCCTTTGCGCGTCTCGTCGTGTCAGGGGCGTCGGTTTCGCTATATCTGGCTTGTGTCTGCCGCAATCGCGACTTCCGCCCATCAGCGTTGAAAAAGTAACGGCCCTGAGCCTTCGTTGCCGAGTCGTCGAAACGGCCAGCTCGTTGGGCGGCCGGTCGACGGTTCGAGCGGTTTTTTCAGCATTTGGCAGATGTTTTCGATGTGCTCGCTTGCTTGCAAGTCGCGTGCCATTGAAGGCGGTTTCCGCCATCGTCGCACAAAAGGTTTGCTGTCCAGTCGGGCGCGCTGGCCGTCGCATCGCGTGCAGTTCGTTTCGTTGGCGCCAGGAAACGTAGCGCTGTGCGCCACGGTTACCGTGCGAGTGGACGTTGCGCAACGTGCGCCCGCCGCGGGCAGCAGTGCACCCGTGGTTCTTCGCCACAGGTGCTCGCGCCGCTACCTCGCCTCAGGGGGCCACGGTTTGCTTGGCTTTTGCATTTGCTGCGCGGCTACCAATGTCGCTTCCAAGCGCCTTGAAACGCATGCTCACGCGGGTCGAATGGGGCCCGGCGATGTCGCGGCTCGGCAAACAACCACCACGTGGCCATGCCAAACACGAAACCACCTACATGCGCCCACCAGGCGACCCCGCCCACATGCTGCGAACTAGCCAGTGCCAGCGTGCCGTTGAACAGTTGCAGGAAGAACCAGAAAGCCAGATACGTAACAGCCGGCAGATCGAAAAAGAAGGGAAAGAACAAAATCGGCACCATCACGATCACGCGCGACCGTGGAAACATCACGTAATACGCGCCCATCACGCCGGCAATCGCCCCCGACGCCCCCACGGTCGGCACGGTCGAGTGCAAGTTGGTGTAGTAGTGCACCAGCCCGGCTGTCAGGCCGCAAAGAATGTAAAACACCAGATAGCGGGCCGTGCCCATGCGATCTTCCACGCACTCGCCGAACAGCCACAGTGTCCACATGTTGCCAAGAATGTGTGCCCAGCCGCCGTGCAGAAACATGCTGGTGAAAAACGGCCAGTAGTCGTCTACCGGAAAGCCCACATAGGTGGCCCATTCCGGATGGCTATAGCGGGCCGGCACCACGCCGAACAGATAAAATACCGTTTCCAGCGTCTTCGGCGGCAGCGACAGCTCGATGAAAAACACGAAGAAGTTGATGCCGATCAACACCCAAGTGCCGATCGGCACGCCGCGGGCACACGACGTCAGTTGCAGCGGAAACATGTAAGACTTTCTAACGTGCTTGAGCTCTCAATATGCCGGCTGTTATAGCTTCTGGCTTCCATAGCAATAGGGATTATAGAGGAATGGACCGACGGACCTGGACGCAGCGGTGCCGTCGTCTGCCGGTTGGTCGTGCAATGAAGTTCGCAACGCAAACCGTTCGCCGCGCGATTCGCGGATCACATCGGCTCGCGAAAAAACGCGCCTTCGGCTACCCGTTGCCGCACGGAGCGCTGCAATGCGTTCGACGGCCCGACGCCGACGGTCCGCCTGCCATCGACGCTTCCAAAACCGACACTGCTCACCGCACTCCCCCCGCAACGCGGGGCGCCTGCCATTCCGACACGCACACCGAAGGCAACGGTCGAGGGGCGGTCCGGTGGTCGGACAATCGTTGCCGCCAAGCAAGGCGGCAATCGTTATAGACGCTCGCCGCTCAAGGATCAATCGCCCACGCCTACGTCGGTTTCGTAGGCCTCGAAGAACAGATCGTTCTCCCCGGCGCGGTAATTGCGCAGCGATGTGAGCAGCTCCTCGAGCTGTTGCCGAATCTTGGCATAGTCGGGAGTTTGCTCCTGGCGTGCCGGATCCAACTCTGCAAGCAGCTCCGTGGTTCGCTGCTTCAACTGGTGATATTTCTTGCGGAGCTTCTGCACTTTGAATGCCAATCGCGGCTCAATCCGTTCGATTTCGGAAAGCGCGCTCTGCGGGTCGTCGGCGTTTTCCGTCTGTTGGGCCAACGCTTCGTCCAAGCGCTGTAATGCTTCGTACACGACGTCGAGCCATGCCCGCTCGCGCCCTGTGGCGGCGGCCGCAATCGCTTCTTCGAGCCGTCGCATGGCATCGAGCGTCCGATCGACAAACACCTGATGCTTCTCCATCGCGGCGGTCGAGGCCGGCCGCGTGAAGTCGAAGGTGTTTCCGCTGTTTCGCTTCTCGGCGTCCATAAGCGTCACCTCGGTCGGTTTGTGTTC
>WGDQ01000719.1 GCA_015493185.1 Planctomycetaceae bacterium | reverse complement strand
GGCGACCAGACCTGGGACGAAATGATGATCGGCGCTCTGGCCATCGCACCGATGAATCAGAACATCCGTCTGGGCATCGGCAAGCCGCCGCAAGTCAACGCCTCATACCACCTGTTCACGTTCACGATTCTCGTGGGCGGAGGAATCGGGGCCACGTGCCTGCTGGTTATCGCCTGGCTGGTACGACGCTGGCTGGTCCTGCGCCATCGATCGGCCGGTCAACCGCGGGCACCGGAGTCGGTGGGTTGAATCTGGCCGAGAACCCTGGGCGCGGCGCGGGAGCCATTCAGATGCCATCTATATGGCGCGGTACAAATGCCGGGCACACGCACTGCCACGCGCACAGGTAGTGAGGTTCGCAGCGATCGAAAGCACGTTGCCCTGCGCCGGATCGACACCACCGGCGTGCAAATAGGGAAGCACACCGCGCCGCTGGACGAATCGACGGGCGTTGCAAAACGGCCAACAGTGGCTCAGGCCAAACGCCCACGTCAGCCGGTCGATGGCTGGGTGGGTTTCAAAGCGATTTAGCCTGCGCGTCTTGGTTTACTGAGGAGGAATTACCTGCGTGCCTCAGGCGATGCCGCTTTTTGCGCCGGCGTTTGCTGTAACTGCCGCAGCGCGGCCTCGGCTGCCTGCCAACGCCACGTAGTGAACGCCAGCAGGCCAAGCAACGTGACGAACGCGGCCACGGTGACGGATGCCGCCACCGGACGGTGCGTGGCCCAGCGTGCCAGTCGCTCGTGCAGTGTTTCGCGACGTGCCAGCACGGCCTGCCCCGCGCTGTAGCGTCGCAGATCGTTGGCCAGTTGCTCGCAATCGTCGTAGCGATCTTCCGGCCGTTTCGACATCGCTTTGAGCACGATCGCTTCCAGGTCGCGAGGAATCTGGCGACAAACTTGCCGTGGCGGCCTTGGAGACTGATGCAACACCGCGTGGAACACATCGGCCAACGAGCCTTGAAACGGCCGCTCGCCGGTCAGCAACTCGTAGAGCAATACGCCCAGGCTGTATTGGTCGCTTTTGGGGCTCACCTCACCGTAGGCACGATCGATCTGCTCTGGTGCGATATAAGCCGGCGTGCCCAACACGGCACCATCGCCGGTTAGCTTCGTGGCGGCATGATCGACTCGTGCCAGGCCGAAATCCATTAGCAGCGGCTCGCCATTTTGATCGATCATGATATTCGATGGCTTCACGTCGCGGTGTACCACGCCTTGCGAGTGCGCGTGGTGCAGTCCTTCGGCCAGGCGACGGACCAGTTCGACCGACTGGCGTGTGTCGAACCGTTGCGACCGCAAGCGTCGGGCAAGCGTCTCGCCTTCGATGTAGGCCCACGCGATGAAGTACCGGCCGTCGTGTTCTCCGGCATCGTAAACGGGCACGATGTTCGGATGCCGCAACACGGCAGCCGCCTTCGGTTCGCGTAAAAACCGCGCCAAGGCCTTCCGCTTGGCCAAGGTTGTATCGCGAGGCACCTTCAGGGCGACTTTACGCTCCAGATGCGGGTCGAACGCCTCGTACACGTAGCCAAACCCGCCACTGCCCAAGCGCCGCACGATTTCGAACCGACCAATCCGACGCGGCAACACCACGTTGGCCGATCGGCTGCCATCGACCCAAGTCCTCTCATCCGCGCGGCCGGAATGGTTGACGGAAGCCGCACCCGGCGGCGGCTCCGCATCTTGATCGGTTTGTCGACGGCCGGAACCTGTCGGTGCGGCAGATGACGAAGCGTGATCGCCGGCTGGGCTTCCCGCGTGCGAGCGCTGGGGGAAAGCATTTGATGCCTGTTGCCGGGAATCTTGTCGCTGCCCTGGCGATGCCGGAACAACTTCAGGGAGTGTTTCGTCTTCCGTACGTTCCGCCCCGAGAGGGGCCGGCTCGTCGTCGCTCAGGGTTTCCACTGCATGCGAACCGTCGGCTCGCAATGTGGTGATGAAGCGGATGCCGCAATGACGACAGCGAGCCAAACGGCCGAGGTTCGTTACCTCGATCATGTAGGCATGGCCACATCGCGGATTGGGGCAGGCGATTTTCTTCAGCACCCGAGCGTCTCCCGGATTTTGCACGCACTGCGCCTTCGAACGTCGCCCCTTTGGAACGTTACATCGCCGCCAACGGCGCGGCGGCAGTTCGTCTGCCGCTGAAGTGCCCCTGTGCGCATCCCGCGGCGCCTGGTTGGCATCATAGCCGCGATGCGCTGCACGGCCAAAACAATCGGCTCTGTCGCTGGCCCATCGTGGTACCGCGCGGAGTGCGGAATTTCTGCGTTTTTCATAGGCAAGAATTGGAGTGCGCAAAAAATGCAAGCAACACGTGGGTTGCCTGGCGCTCGGGGAACGGGGCCTACGACTGGCTATCGCGGTCGTCTCCGGAAACGTTGGCGTCGACCTGCTCGAAAACCTCGCGGGCCATGGCCAGTGCTTCCCATGCGGCCGGAAAACCGGCATAAGGCGCAATGTGTAGCAGCGTTTCAACGATTTCCTCGCGCGAGGCGCCATTGCCCAAGGCGAGCCGAATGTTCAGCTCAAGGCCCCTGGGCCGTCCGGTGGCTGCCAGCGTGGCAATGGTCACAAGACTTTTTGTGCGACGGTCCAGCCCTGGGCGACTCCAAATTTCGCCGGCGAGGAACTCGACGACATACTGTTCAAACTCAGGGCACACATCGCGCCACGCCCGACGAAGTTCGGCTGCCTGTTGGTCGCCCAACATTTCGCGCAACAACCGGTCGCCGCGCTGCCGACGTTCTTCTAAGCTCATGGCATGCTTCCTTTTTAGGATTGCTTGCAGCGAGAACGAAATTTCCAATGCGCGGGTGGCACAGCTCAGCAAAGGCCCGGGCGCACGCGTCCGGCGAACGACTGATGAATCAGCGATCAACGATGGCGGGAACACTGCTGCTTGAAACGTAGCCGCCGCCAAAAACCGCGCGCCGACCGGCGGAGCCGTAGCGGCATCGGAGGTCGAGTTGACGTTGTGCCGACTACAGGCCGTAGCCGGCCGCCACATCGATGGCCTGTCCGGTTACGGCGGCTGCCGAGTCGGAAAGCAAACAGCCGACCATGGCGGCCACCTCCTCCTCGGTTGCCATGCGCTGCAAGGCCGCCGCGGCGACAAATGTTCGGGCAACACGCTCGACGGGTTTGCCCATTTGTTCGGCTCGGGCACGAATCACGCGTTGCATCCGTTCGCCTTCGATCGGGCCGGGGCAAATCGCGTTCACCTGAATGTTGTGCGGGCCCAATTCTTTGGCCAGCGTAACGGTCAGGCCGATCATGCCCCATTTCGATGCCGCATAGGGCGAACGCAGCGGATAGGCCAGTTTGCCGGCCATGGAAGAAATGTTGATGATCTTGCCCCACCGCTGCGCAATCATGGCCGGCGCCGCCTCGCGACAGCAGAGAAACGCTCCGGTCAGGTTCACCTCGAGCGTGCGGTTCCAATCGGCAAGCGAAATATCGGCCACGCCCGCCGTCGGACCGGCGATGCCCGCGTTGTTGATCAGAATGTCAACCTCGCCGAAATCCTTTCGTGTTTGCTCGAACAGCGCCCGCACCTGCGCCTCGTCGCCCACGTCGGCCGGTATGGCCAACGCAGTTCCACCCCCTTGGGCGATGCCGGCAACGGTCTCTTCCAGCTTTTCCGGTGTCGTTCCGCAAACAACCACCCGGGCCCCTTCGGCAGCCAATCGCCGGGCAATGCACGCGCCGATGCCGCGACCACCACCAGTTACCAACGCTACGCGTTCTTGAATACTCATGGTTTGCTTCACATTCCATTTGGCGTCTGTCACGTGGGCGGCGGTTGATACGACGCGCCGGAATGTAGCATATCGGCGGCTCGACTGTCAGACCCCAAACAACCTTGTGCCCGACTCACGCGCCGAAGCGGGCGAAAACACACCCTGCACAACGCGGACCACACGGGCTTTCGAGAGCTTCAGCCGCTGCCCCTCAGTGCGATAACGCCCAGAAGGTATCTTCCAAATCGCTTCCAGGCCCAAAAT
>WGDQ01000718.1 GCA_015493185.1 Planctomycetaceae bacterium | reverse complement strand
ATCGTGCCTCGGCACGGGAACGACTTGTCTGTGAAAACAACGATCAGAACGTTCCCACCTTTTGGTGGGTGTTGCCGGCATGGCGGTCGCAGCGTCGGCCGCGCGGGCTGCCTGGTGCGTCGGTCGAGGTCATCTGGCTCAACGACGAACCGATCGCCAACGACCGATCGGGCTGGGCGCAACCGGCGCGCCCTGCGCAGGCAACACCGGATCGCCGGCGATCCAAGAAGAAGGCCGGCTTTCGGCGGCATGTGCGGAGAATGGGCAGGAGCCCCTCTGGGCGAGGAAGGCGTTTCGCATCGCGATGGCAACCGCTGCGGTCCTGGTGCTCCGTTGAAACAAACACCGGGGCTCAGGGTTCAGAATCGCTGGGTGCGCGGATGGTTTCGGGGAAGGCGTTTCGGGGAAGGCAAGGAGGCGAAGAGAAATTAGAGGGAGGAGAGGAAAAGAAATCGAAACGGGCAGGACGGTCGCCCGCCGCTTGTTTGCACCGATTGCAGTGGGCCGATTGTGCTGGATTGGGCGATTTGTTGGATTCTGCCGTTTTTTCAGCCGATCACATTTTGCAGATAGCTTGTCGGTCGCGGCCGGTAGTGGGGCCTATGCGCGATGCGGCGACTGAGCGAACATCGGTTGCCGCGGGCACAGTGCATTCCCGGACAATAGCGGGGAGGCAACTGTTCGCTTCAATGTAGGGGGCGCCGCCGTGTCGCTGTGGCGAGCAGCCCGCATGAACGAATCGTGCGTGCATGCGTCGTGCATGGTCGAAAAATGGCAGGAAGGACAGGACCTGGCCGGCTGGAGGGAGGTTCAGGGCGTTGATCGTAAGAACCTGGACACCCGTCAAAAAAACGCCTTGGCGTTGCCAACGACAACGCTCGATTCTTATGGGGCGATGCCCCCTCCCGCCCGGTGAAGATTAGAGAAGGAAAACAGAACCATGAGGCGTTTGCTCGCGGCGGCGTTGCTTACAACCGTATTGGCTAGCAGCAGTGGTTGTGGCTTGCTCGATCGGATGTTTCACTGCCGCGTTCCCGGCGGTCCGGCCTGCGGACCGGGCTGCAATACTTGCGGCGATGTAGGATACGCGCCCGGACCGCCCGTCGGTACCGTGACGTATCCCTACTACACGACTCGTGGGCCGCGGGACTTCTTGGCCAGCAATCCGCGCGACATCGGCCCGTAAGGCTCGTGGTGGGGTGTTCCTGAGCCGCGGGCAAGTGGTGCAGCACTTATTCGCGTTCGCACGCTGGAGGGCGCAAACCAAAGGGCCGCGCACCGCGACGGTCTGGCGCCCGATACCCCCGATCGTGTGTGGGGCTGGAAAACATGGCCCGCCATGCGGCTCGAAAAGGCGGATGCCGGTTTTCCGTGGTCGGTCGGCGCCGTTTCCGCGATGCGACGGCCCGTTTGGGAAGCGAACAGGCAATACCGGGTTACCGCGCGATCCCTAAGCCGGGGGTCGCGCACGCGGTCGGTACGGCGATGATGTCGTGGAGCGGTCACCGCTTTGCAGCCGCAACTGCTCGGTGCGCAGCCACCATCGCCGCTTGAGGGCGCTCAGTTGGGCACCGAGCGCCCCGGCGCCCGTGCCGGAACGCGGCAACCTCATCACAGACCGGAAGACCCAGCCCCGGGCACCTGGCTGATTCGAAGCGTTGTGCATCGACCAACGTTCTCCGGCGATGGGCCTTTGCAAAGTGGCCCGCTACGTTGAAGTGTCCGTGCGTTCCGCAAGTCGTGGCCGCAACCGACGTCGCGCTGCCGCCCTTTCGAGGCATAGCGCGCAGCCCGAGCGGCCTGACCCATGCGGTTCACAATAAGTGCAAGCCGGTCGTCTGATTCGAAAAAAAGACGTGCGCCATGAACCGGCTTGGTGCTTGCGTGCCGACAGACGGTTCGCCCGGCGCGTCCGGTTGATCTGGCATACGCCGACGGCCTTCGCGTTTGTCAGGCGTCGCCGATGCCAATTGCCAACTCGGTACGTTTCGTTACGATGAAACTTCGCGCGGGCTGAGCAGTTGCCAACACGCTGCCAGAAACAGTGCAATCACCGCCATGAAATCCTGGCCTTTGCAGAAACGACTTTCTGCGGAAAAGGAAGAGTTGGTCGGATTGCCTGTTTCACTTCCGGCATAGGGTACATACACGCGCCACGCTGCGTGTCAAACCAGAACGCGCGACGCAAGCGAAAGACCGTTCGCTAAGCGCTGTTGCCGCAAACGACTGCGGCGAAAAATTTTTTTCTTTCGGTGCACGGCCGGGGCAACGCACATTTTTCGCAGCCGTTGCCAGCCATTTTCGCATCAAACCGCACGCCGTCGCGCTACGTTTTCTGGCTTGCAATGCCGTTGCCGCTCGCCATGTTTCGCGCAACGGAAAAGGCCGTGTGGCATGGCTCGCTGCCGGCACACGAACAAAGCTCCATTCGCAATCGGCGCCCGGTGTGCCGCAAACTTTCAATAAGACGTCAGCTTTGGAAACCATGAGGACGCGAAGCGTGCCAGCGCCAGGCGGTTTCGACGATCGTTTCCAGATCGGCGTAACGTGGTTGCCACTGAAGCTGCTGAAACGCACGCGATGCATCGGCGACCAGTTCGGGCGGATCGCCCGGCCGGCGTTCCGACACTTCAGCGGGAATCGGATGTCCGGTGACACGACGGCACGTGTCGACGACTTCCCGCACGCTGTGGCCGCGGCCCGTTCCCAGGTTCAGCCGCATCATCTGTCCGGGTTCCAGTCGTTCGAGTGCTGCCAGATGGGCCGTCGCCAAATCGTCGACGTGTACATAGTCGCGAATGCACGTGCCATCGGGTGTGGGGTAGTCGTCGCCGAAGATGAAGATCTTTTCCCGCTGTCCCAAAGCAACTTGCAACACCAGTGGAATCAGGTGCGTTTCCGGATCGTGATCTTCGCCCAAGTCGCCGTCGGGGCTGGCGCCCGCGGCATTGAAATATCGCAACGCCGCCACAGCCAAACCGTATGCCGAGGCATAGTCGGACAGCGCCCGTTCGATGGCCAGCTTTGTAAAACCGTAGGGATTGATCGGCTGTTGAGGTTCGTCTTCGGTGATGGGCACAACGCGTGGTGCGCCATAGGTGGCCGTTGTGCTCGAAAATACGATGCGGCTGACACCGGCATCGCGCATGGCATCGAGCAGGCTGAGCGAGGCGACCAGATTGTTCTGATAGTATTTCGCCGGGTTGGTCACCGATTCGCCGACCAGCGCACTGGCGGCAAAGTGCATGACGGCCTCGATCCGCTTCTCGCGCAGCAGTTCTGCAAGCCGCTTGCGGTCGAGCAACTCACCCACGATCAATCGGCCCGGAATTGCGGCCTCACGATGCCCCTGGCTGAGGTTGTCGTAAACCCAGACCTCGTGACCGCTCTGGTTGAGCAAGCGGGCTGCGTGGCTGCCCACATAGCCGGCGCCTCCGGTTACAAGAATGCGCACGCTTCGGCTCCTTCTTCGTTTCCGGTCGGTGTATCGCGGCCCCGCGACTGGCGTGATTGCTGGCCGAGGACGTGAAACGGCTGCGCGATGCTTCGGCCGGCTGTTGAGACGATCGCGCTGGCCTGATCGTTGACAAACGCGCTTGCCTGCTTGTTCCTATTGATCGGCGCGTTTTTCAGCGATTGATTTGCTTTTGTCTGGGGTGCCGTTTCGACGTTGGCCGGTTGGCGGTGGCTAGCTCGTCTCGATCACCGAGCGGAAGTAATCGATCGTTTTTTGAAAACCTTCGCGACGACCGACCTTGGGTTCCCATCCCAGCACTTCTTTGGCGCGGCGAATGTCGGGACAACGCAGCTTGGGATCGTCCTGGGGCAGTTCGCGGTATACGACCGGGCTGTTGGATCCGGTGAGTTCCAGCACTTCGTCAACCATTTGTCGGATGGTGATTTCGTCAGGATTGCCGAGGTTCACCGGTTCGGGGAAGTCGCTTTCCAGCAGCCGTACAATGCCTTCGACCAGGTCGCTCACGTAGCAGAAGCTGCGCGTTTGCGAGCCGTCGCCGTACACCGTGATGGGTTCGCCCCGAATCGCCTGAGCGCAGAAGTTGGGCAGCGCTCGGCCATCGTCCAACTGCATGCGCGGGCCGTAAGTGTTGAAGATGCGAACGATGCGCGTTTCCAGCCCGTGCTCGCGACGATAGGCCATGGTGATGGTTTCCATGAAGCGTTTGGCTTCGTCGTACACGCTGCGGGGGCCAATCGGATTGACGTTGCCCCAATAGCTTTCGCGCTGCGGGTGTTCGAGCGGATCGCCGTAGATTTCGCTCGTGCTCGCTACCAACAAGCGGGCCCCGTGCTGTCGGGCCAACTCGGCACAGTGAAACACGGCATCGGAGCCCACGCGCATGGTCTCCATGGCGTAACGCATGTAGTGAATGGGGCTGGCGGGCGAGGCGAAGTGCAAGATGCGGTCGACCGGGCCTTCCACCGGCAAGCCATCGCTGACGTTGCACTCCAGCCGGGAAAATGCCGGATGGTCGAGCAAATGGTCCGTGTTTTTGGGTGAGCCGGTCAGGTAGTTGTCGACACAAACCACTTCGTGCCCATCGTCCAGGAAACGCTCGCAGAGATGGGAGCCAATAAAACCCGATCCGCCCGTTATGACAATTCTCAAAGCAGCGACTCCCTGCCCACGATGTTTGAAGAACCCACAATGCTACGAAGTAGGAAAAGATATGAAGTGCGGAAGTACGAAATACGACTCATGACGAATACAAAACGGAAATGCTTCGAGGCGACGAGCCCGGGCCGCAGCCTCCGAGGCGGCGAAACGCGGCTACGATCTGCCGAGCCTCGGGCGTCGTACACCTGAGGACGCCCCGGCACGTTTGGGCAAAGCGGCTGCTTGGACTGGCCGGGGTATGGCGCTTCGCTCGGGTGGAAACATCGTTTCTGACTCGTCGTTTAATAATAGCGCTCAGCGGTGGCGATGGTCAGCGGCTGGCATCTTATTGTCTTGTCGTCTTGTCGGGCCGCATCGGATGCACCAGATTCTAGGCACGCCGACCGCGAACCGAAAGGGATTGCAATCCAGATGACCCGAGGCTTCAGGCCGAATGGGAACCGCGGACACAGCTCGGCAACCGGGTACAATCGTTCTCTAGCGGCGAATGACCGGGCGGGCACGGGTGACGGCACTGGCAGTGATTGTCGACCACCGGGGGCCACGGGCTTCTGGCTCAGCCCGCTGCTGCGACAACCAGGCCTCGGTAGTAGTCGATCGAGCGTCGCAGCCCTTCTTCGAAGTCGACCTGCGGCTCGTAGCCCAGGTGTTTTCGGGCCTGTGTGATGTCGGCCAGGCTTTCAAGAATGTCGCCGCGTCGCGGGGGAGCATGGATCGGGGCGATGTCGGTGCCGAGCAGAGCGTTCAACCGCTCTACGAGTTCCAACAAGCTGATCGACGAACCGGTGGCCACATTGAACACTCGACCAGCGACCTCTGGGGCGTCGGCAGCCAGCAGGTTGCCGTGCACCACATTGGCGATGTAGGTGAAATCTCGCGACTGACGGCCGTCGCCATAGATCGTGGGGGCCTCGCCCGAGAGCATTGCCGTAACAAACTTGGGAATCACGGCCGAATATTCGCTGGTCGGATCTTGCCGCGGCCCGAAGACGTTGAAGTACCGCAGGCAAACCGTTTCGAAGCCGAAGCTGGCAGTGAATGCCCGGCAATAATACTCGGCGGCCAGCTTCGCCGCACCATAGGGCGAAAGCGGCGCCGGCAGATCGGTTTCGCGTTTCGATGAGGTTGGTTGATCGCCGTAGGCGCTGCTCGATGCGGCATAAACCAGCCGACGCACACCAGCATGTCGGGCCGCATCGAGCAAGGTGACTGTGCCGGTCACGCATGCGGCATTGGTTTCTAGTGGTGCTTCCAGGCTGCGTGGCACCGAAGGCAGTGCGGCTTGGTGGAAGATGCAGTCGACACCCTCGACCGCCTGCCGTACGGCGTCAGCATCGTTCAGGTCGGCTTCGATCAGTTGATGGTCGCCGATCGCTTCGAGGTTCTCACGGCGACCGGTAGAGAAATTGTCGAGCACGCGTACGCGGTCGCCGCGACGAACCAGTGCCTCGGCAATATGCGATCCGATAAAACCCGCCCCGCCGGTTACTAAAAAAGTGCGCATGATGACTGGTTTTCCTCGCGATTTCGGCAGTTCGAGGCCGAGTGGGAACGGCGGGCAGCTAAGGGCCGGGCGCTTCGGCTGCCGCACCATATTGGGTTGCTGTATTGGGCTGTTGAAACATAGGTTATTACGCTTGCTGCTGGCGAGCTCGGCAAAAAACGCTGTCGAAGATTCATGAACCGGGCCAGGCGAACGACTCTGTCTGGCTTGCGTGTTTCTTCTTCACTGAGCAGCGACCGCCACGAAGCTTCGGGGGCCGACCCCATGGGATATGGGATGAGGTGGCGTTTTTTCGCCAACCCGCCAATTCGCCAATTCCCCATCGCGGGGTCTGGGTTTACACGCTTCGCGGGCTTCGATTATGCTCCAACGTCGCCTGTGTGTTCTGTTCTTATGTACACTTCTTCCCGGGGGAGGGGCTGGCGTGGAAGCTCGTCCACTATATGGCTTTCGACACGCAGTGTGCCGTGTTGCTCACAGTATGGTCGTGCGCTTGGTACTGCTTGTTGCCCTCTGCTTTCTTATGCCATTATCGACCTCGGAGATAGTGGCGGGCGAGTTTCGGGTGGAAAACACAGTGTACCTTCTGCCGGCAAAGAAGCCGATCAGTCAGACCGTGACATTTTTCACGGAAGAGAGGATTTACGACCTTTCGGAAACATCGAGACGAGCGGCCATCTTCGACCTCGAAGAGCAGCAAGTTACGGAATTGGATCTGCAACGTCGCATGCGGATCGATTTTGAGCTTGGCGATGTGGAATCGTTTACGCAGCAGTGGCAAACCATCCGCGCCGCCCAGAAGAACCCGATGTTTCGTTTTCTGCTACAACCCCGGTTCGCAACCGAGTGGGATGCGGAAACGGGCCGGTTGACGCTGGAAAGTCGCTGGCTCACGTACCGCGTGGCCACGTTTTCGCCCGACGACCAACAGGCGGTTGATCGCTACATCGCATTTTCTGACGTGGCGGCGAAGATGGCCCCGATGCTCGATTCGCATGCGCCGCCGCCGTTTCCACGGCTGGCAATGAACACTGCGCTGCGGACGCGAAGACGTCTGCCGCAGGAGGTTCGCCTCACACGGGTGGTGCAGTCGGATGCGGGGCAGCAAGAAGTCGTGCTGCGAGCGGTACACCACTATCGGTGGCATTTGACGGCCGACGATCGCCGGCAGATCGAAGAGGCGGAGCAGAACCGACTACGGTTCAACGCCGTGAGCATCGAGCAATTTCGAAAACTCCGTCAAACCGCCAGGCGACGTACCCAACGTCAGCGGCAATAAAACCTGCCCAGTGCGTTGATAAGATGTTCGGACTGAGGGCATTCCGAGGGGAATGGCGCCTGCCCATACGGCATCTTGGCAGGGGGTGCCATCGCATCCCGAGGGGAAGGGGCACCGGCCAGTCGACGGCGGCACCGCCGAGGCGAACAACGTGTGCGATGGGCAGCGGCTGCGATCCGTCGTGCCGATCCTTCTGATTCTTGCCCTTGCGGCGGGGTATTTCTCGATTCCGCCACGTTTTTTGGGTTGGCTGAGGGGCCCGCAGGCGCGCACGGCGAACGCGCCGGCTCGATCGAGGTGGTGGTTCGTCATTTTTTTGCAGGGTACGATGGTTGGCGGCTTGGGCGGCTCGGCACGTTCCGCTTGCTCTGCCTCCGGTGTTCCCTGCTGCCTCCCGAATGGCATGGCTGGTTCGCTGGTCGAACACACCTCGTTCAGGTGTTTGTCCGGCTAGGGGCCGCGGAGACAATGCGACCACACTGTGTGTCGTAAACGGTGCGTTGCCGGCTTGAGGCTCACTCGGAATGCCCGGTGCAGCCGACGACAGCGTTGTTCTGGGGGGCATCGGGCCTGTGCCGTGTTGGTCGTCGTTGGTCGTCTGCCCGTTCGATGTGCGGGACGTCTTATCTGAACAAGGGGAGCAGAAACCCCGGTTTCAGGTTGTTCCAAAAGCCAATCGTCGGGCCCACGGCCGAAGTGCCTGCCAGACGTTTGCCGAGCGAGAACGCGGCGTTGCACGGCTGTCGGATCCGGCTATCGTTGCTTATCCGATCGCCGGACAAAAAGGCGATGCCGCCGTGCCCTGCCTGCAACGTTTCAGTTGAATTTGCACCGCTTGAAGAAGAACCGTTTGACTTCGTGAGGATTCTGAACATGTTGCCAACGCCGTCGAATCGCTGCGTTTGTATGCTGCTTTGGACGCTAACCACTGTTGCCTCTCTCGCCGTGGAGTCGTCGGCCGTCGAGTTGCGCTTGGAGCGCGACGAACATGGCGCTTCGGTGATGATTGGCGACCAGCTATTCACGCGGTATTGGATCGACAAAGGCCCGAAACCCATCCTGTGGCCAGTGAACGGACCGGACAACAAGCCGTTGACACGGTCGTTTCCCATGGAGCGGGGCAAAGGGGAACGGTTCGATCACCCGCACCATCGTTCCTTGTGGTTTACGCATGGCGATGTGAACGGCATCGACTTCTGGAGCGAAGGCCGCAACCGGGGCCGAATCAAGCATCGCGAGTTCCTCAAGGCCGATGGTGGTGAGGCGGCCGTGATCGAGACCGTTAACGACTGGCTGACACCTGAGGGCAAGAAAGTTTGCCAGGACCATCGGGTGCTGACGTTTCGTGTCGGAAACGATCGGCGCACGATCGACTTCGATATCACGATCAGCGCCGGTGACGAACCGGTGAAGTTTGGCGACACGAAAGAAGGCACGTTTGGAGTTCGTGTAGCCGGCTCAATGAAAGTTGATCAACGCGGCGGCAAGCCGGGCGGAAAGATCATCAATGCGCACGGCCAAACCAACCGGCAGGCTTGGGGAAAACAGGCTCCATGGGTCGATTACCATGGGCCAGTCGACGGAAAAACCTACGGTATCGCGATCCTGAACCACCCAAGCAGCTTTCGCTTTCCCACATATTGGCACGTGCGCACGTACGGACTGTTTGCGGCTAATCCGTTCGGTCTGCACCACTTCCTCAAATCATCTGAACAGGATGGTTCGTACACGATCGCACCGGGGGAAAGTATCACACTGCGTTATCGCGTGGTGCTGCATCGCGGCGACGAGATCGAAGGCCGCATCGCCGAAGCATTCGAGACATACGCCGGCGAAAAGAAACAGTAGCTTGTTATGCCTCTGCGCTGTTTCGCATTGGTCCGCGGCTTCCGACTCGGGTGCTTTGGGCAATGCCAACGGTGTGAATCGGTTGTCTGCTTGCACGTGGTTCGGTGCAGATGCGATTCCGTCTGCGCGCGACAAGAAAAAAATTAGATGCGCAAAATGTCGCACTGCTAGCGAAGAGAGGCGACCATTCTTGCCGATAGCTTCTATTGTCGGCACTCACCCCATTTTCTCCCACTTGCGTATCGACTGGCGATTTGTGCAGTCAGCGCAGACGTTACGGAGAGACTACCCCAGATGAGCTCGTTTTCGAACGAAATCGAATCGTTGGACGAATTACGTGACTATGTTTACACAACCCTTTGCGACTACGGACATTTCCAGCGCGGTGCGTTCTCGATGACCCAACAGATTCTCGTGCGCGGGGGCAAGCCTTGCGGCATCCATTTCTGCCTGCACGGTCCGCGGCAAGTTCGGGTTTCTGCGATCTGGGAAACGGATCGCAACTGCGTTTTCTTTTACGGTTCTGACGGGCAGCGCTTTCGAAAAGTGCAACTCGTTCAGGCCCCCGTTGCCGAATTGGCAGCCGCGTGAGAACGCTGCTTCAATTGATTGATTGATGCCCCCAATCGGCCGAGCGGCCTTGCGGCCCGCGTGGTGGTCGGTGGCACCAACCGTCGACGGTGTTGCTTGCAGGATGTAGCGGCACCGATGGGTGCGAATGTTTGCGACAGCAGTGGCATCGTCGACAATCCGTTTTCCAGTTTTTTCGTCTTCGCGTTTTAGCCCGTGCTGACCGCAGGCTTTTGTGCCAAGTGCTGGGCCAATAAACGCTAGGCAGTTGAATAAGAAAAAAACAGGTTGCGCCAGCGGTCGTTTTCACGGCTGCAATGGCGATGGTACGGAAAAAATAGTTGACTTTCCGCCAGCGGCGGATAGTATACGCATATTCACCACACGAGACGAACACGGAGGGAAACACAATGCTCGTGCTCTCGAGAAAGGAAGGCGAACGAATCCGTGTTGGCGATTCGATTCTGCTAACAGTTGTCCGCCTGACGGGAGACAAAGTTCGCCTAGGGATCGAGGCACCTCCTGAGATTTCGGTGTTGCGCGACGAGCTCGAACCGCACAACAAGCCCCAGCCGGCAGCCCCTCTTTCGTTGTCAGGAAACACCAAGCCGCCGCATGCTGCGTGACTGCCGAATAAAGCCCCCCAACTCTTCTTTTTTTCCCACCGCCACGGGGGCAACCAATTTTGTAAGAGCCGATCGGCCCCCATCGCCTATTTCGACGAGGGAGTCGCCAATCCGCAATAGGGACGAGAGCGATCGGAACCCACCCCCACTCGGCACTGTTCGGCGTTTTTCTGTCGCTCGCATCCGAGGGGGATATGTGGCACCGTGAAGTGCCATTTCGCACGGCTCGGGGCCGACCGGCTCAAGCCGTGTTTCGTAGTGGCACGCATGGGCAATCTAATAGCGTTGTGCCCCCTAGGTTCCGAAGCGGTCGCTGCGGCGATGGGGCGATGCGCTGTTCAGGTAGCGGTGGGCAAGATTCCTCTCCTACCCGGTCGTGTTTTCGGTTCGTTCACCTGATCTGACGGACCGTACAACGCCAGAAGCATGCTGGGGGACCGGCTTCTTTTTTTGTCCTCCGGCCTCTCTGCCCGAGCCTGTTCGCTCGGAGCCACGCAAAAAAATCGCGTGCTCGCTTCGACTGCCTTGATCGGGAAATTTTTTTGACAACGGGCCGGTTCCCGGTTAGGCTCACGGTTGATAAATTGAGGCTTTGCTTCGTCTAGAAGTCGGCGTGACGATGCGGGCGAAGCAAAGTTTCACTGGCTGCGGATGACTCGCATTCATTTGCGTGGCGCTCCTTGCAGTGGAGCGAACCAAATAACGAGGTTCAAAGC
>WGDQ01000717.1 GCA_015493185.1 Planctomycetaceae bacterium | reverse complement strand
GCGCGCAAGCGTCCGCTCATACACTTCCCGCCGCATGCGGATTGGCTGGCGATGTAAACCTCGCCCTGGAGGTGGGGCGTATGACCTATAGCCTATTGTCCGAGCACCTTTCGAAGTGCGCGTCCTGTGTGGCTGTTTTTCAGCGAGGCGATCGTTTCCGGTGTGCCGGCCCCAACGATTCGCCCTCCGTGCTCCCCCCCTTCGGGCCCCAGGTCGATGACCCAATCGGCAGACTTGATCACATCCAAATGATGCTCGATCACGATCACCGTGTTGCCCCGATCAACCAAGCGTCCCAACACGCCGAGCAGGCGTTTTACGTCGTCGAAATGGAGACCTGTAGTGGGTTCATCAAGAAGATAAACGGTTTTTCCCGAATCGGCGCGGCCTAACTCCGTGGCCAGTTTCACGCGTTGCGCCTCACCGCCGGACAGAGCCGTCGATGGCTGTCCCAATGCCAGATACCCCAACCCCACGTCTTGCAGGCATCGCAACAGGCGTGAAATCGTCGGAAAGTTTTCGAAGAAGCTGACGGCCTCGTCAACCGGCATGTCGAGCACATCGGCGATCGAACGCCCCCGATAGCGAATCTCCAGCGTTTGCCGGTTGAACCGCGCACCGCCGCAGGCCGGGCAGGCAACGGTCAGGTCGGGTAGAAAATTCATCTCGATTTTCTGCACCCCTTGCCCCTGACATTCGTCGCAGCGTCCGCCTTTCACGTTGAAGCTGAAACGCCCCACCCGATAGCCGCGCAACTTCGCCTGTTTCGTGCCGGCAAACACCTTGCGAATTTCATCAAACACGCCCGTATACGTGGCCGGATTGCTACGTGGGGTGCGACCGATCGGCGTCTGATCGATAACAATCAACTTGTCGATCTGCGAAACACCTCGCAAGAGCGAGAATGGGCCCGGCTTGGGGCCGCCGAGCCCGAGGCGCCGTCGCACGGCTCGGGCAAATGTCTCCTCCACCAGCGAACTTTTTCCCGACCCACTAACACCGGTCACACAGGTGAGCGTACCCAGAGGAAAAACGACATCGACATTCTTCAGGTTGTTGGTCCGCACGCCTTCAAGGCGAATCGCCCGCCTGCTCAAAGAAACGCGACGTCGTTCGACAGGCCCCACTACCGTTTCCCGTCCGGCAAGATAACGCCCTGTCAACGAATCATTCTCGGCTTCCACCTCAGCCGGAGTTCCTTGTGCCACGATGTGACCGCCGTGCGACCCTGCCCCGGGCCCCAGATCGATCAAGAAGTCGGCCTGCCGCATGGTTGCTTCGTCGTGCTCCACGACCAACACCGTATTGCCTTGTTGTTGCAGGTCACAAAGCGCCTCGATCAATTGCTGATTGTCGCGTGGATGAAGTCCGATGGAGGGTTCATCCAGAACGTAACAAACGCCAACCAGTCCCGAACCTAGACTGCTGGCAAGACGAATCCGCTGTGCCTCGCCGCCGGACAACGTATCGGCTGCACGATCGAGTGTCAGATAGCCCAAGCCAACTTTCTGCAAGAACCCTAATCGGGTGCTGATCTCTTCTAGAATTGGCCTCGCAATCGGTCTCTGGTCGGCCGGGACGCGCAAGCCGGCAAACCAGGCAACCGCCTGATCGACAGAAAAAGCCGCCACGCGATGAATCGCCTCTCCACCAACCAAAACCGCCCGCGACGTCGCTCCTAGCCTTGCACCACCGCATTCAGAACACAGCACTCGACCACGAAACGCGTCCAACATTTCACGAAATTCCCGCCGCGTTTCGGTGGCATATTGTTTTTCGAGCCAGAGCAGAAGCCCGTCGAACCCCTTCTTGTCGCCGCGCCAGAGCTGTTCGAGCTGTTTCGGCTTGAGTTCTTCCAGCGGTCTGTCGATCGGGAATCCCGCCGATGCGGCGAATCGATTGATCGCTGCTTTGAAACCTCTTGGGGGGCGCATGCCTGTTTTCTTCCATGGTGCGATCGCTCCCTTGGCAATCGACAACCGCCGGTCTGGCAGCACCAGTTCCATGTCAAATTCGACCACATAGCCCAGACCATCACACACCGGACATGCACCGTAAGGGCTATTAAAACTGAAACTGCGAGGCTCCAGCTCATTGAGACTCAACCCACAGCGCGAGCAGGCCAGTTGCGTGTTGTAAAGCTTATCGCGCCATGAACCTGCACTGGTTGTGGAAGAAGCCTTTCGCTCTCTGCGCGTCGAGGAACCTCGCGAAGCCTTCTTTTTCTTTTTTCTGTTCCCTTCCTCTTCATCATTGTCGCACTCGAACAGTGCCGATACGATCACCACTCCACCGCTGTGACGCACAGCTAGCCGAATTGCCTCAGCCAGCCGCGGGCGAAGATCTTCGCGCAATACCAATCGATCGACAACCGCCTCGATGTGATGAACCCGCTGGCGAACCAACTCGGGCAAATCGTCTATGTCGTACACGCGGCCGTCGATCCGAGCCCGCACAAACCCGGCCTTACGGATCTGACTGAACGCCTCACAATGCAACCCTTTGCGCCCACGGACGAACGGAGCCAAAATCATCACCTTGCGCCGTTCGCCCAACGAAAGTACCGCGTCGACGATCTGGTCCGGAGTCTGTTGCTCGATCGGCTCACCACATGTCGGACAGTGCGGCTGTCCAACTCTCGCCCACAACAGCCGCATGTGGTCGTAAATTTCGGTAACCGTGGCAACCGTGCTACGAGGATTCAAATTTCCCGGCCTTTGGTCGACTGCCACGGTCGGCTGCAAACCGTCGATCCAATCGACGTCGGGACGTTCGAGCTGATGCATGAACTGCCGGGCATAGCTCGACAAACTTTCCAAGTACTGTCGCTGCCCCTCGGCGAAAATCGTGTCGAATGCCAGCGAACTTTTTCCTGAGCCACTCAGTCCTGTAATAACAACGAGCCGGTTCCGCGGAATATCGAGCTCCACATTCTTAAGATTGTGGACCCTCGCCCCACGAACACGAATCACGTCGGCTCCCGACGGCGCCGGCACTGGCTCAGCAGTTCGTTGCATCGGTTTGCGAAAAAATTTGAAGAAGACGATTTTTAAGGAAGTCGAATCTTGCAGGTTATCAGAGGCGCCGCCTCGGACCAAGCAGGCGTGCTAACGGTCTTACTTGAGCCACCAGTCGCTGCACTGGCCCACTCCCCACACACGTTGGTGTGTGC
>WGDQ01000716.1 GCA_015493185.1 Planctomycetaceae bacterium | reverse complement strand
GGCGAGCACATCGTACGGCGCATGGGAGAACCGCTGCGGGGGCTGCGAACGTCGGGCGGCAATCGGATCGTCCGGACGCACAGCAGGCGCGACAGCTTTTTCGTTTTTTTCGCGTCTGTGCACGAATGCCTATTGGACAATGAGCACCTCTATCCAACTGATGGGCTGAGAAAACGGCTCGTGGAAACCAGCCATCGGGTGCATCGCTTCGTAATCAGCAGATCGGCAGATCAGCAGCAATCGAACAAACCGGCGGAGAACGATTTCGATCATGGCAAACAGCATCAAAGAACGTTTCAATCTCAACGACAAAGTGGCCATTGTTACCGGCGCGAGCAAAGGCATTGGAGAGGCCATCGCCCGAGGGCTCGGCGAGTTTGGCGCCAAGGTTGTTGTTAGCAGCCGAAAGCAAGAGGCCGTGGACAGCGTGGCCGATGCCATGCGTGCAGACGGTTTGCAGGCCACGGCCATCGCCTGCCATGTGGGCGATGAATCGCAGCTTTCAGCCCTGGTAGATCGCACGCTGGAGACCTACGGCGGGGTCGACATTTTGGTGAACAACGCGGCCACGAATCCCGTTTTCGGGCCGGTGTTGATGACCGACGGCGCCGTGTTCGACAAGATCATCGGCGTGAATCTCAAAGCGCCGTTCGAGCTGTCGAAAAAAGTGTTTCCTCATATGCAAGAGCGGGGCGGCGGCTCGATCATCAACATCAGCAGCATCGGCGGGCTGCACCCCGAACCGATGTTGGGCATTTACAGCGTGAGCAAAGCCGCCTTGATCAGCCTGACCAAGGTGTTGGCTTCCGAGTGGGGACCGGCCAAGGTGCGTGTGAACGCAATCTGCCCCGGCCTGATCAAAACCAAATTCAGCCGAGCCCTTTGGGAGAATGAAGAGATTTTGAAGCGTTTCACCGACGAACTGCCGCTACGACGTATCGCCGATCCGGAGGACGTGGCGCCGATGGCGGTGTTTTTGGCAAGCGATGCGGCCGCCTATTGCACGGGCGGCGCTTACACCGTCGATGGCGGCCATACGATTTGAACCGGCTTGGGCGCGATCGGCTTCGCCTGATCGGTCTTGGCTCGAATCGGCCCGCCCCCAAACGCCCGGATAAACGCCGATGCGTTTCGTCCGGTTCGTGCCGGTCAGCTAGCTGGCCCTGACGCGATCGGTTGGCCGTTTTTCAGGCGTGGTTCACCGGCACGCGACAGGCACGCACCGCAGTGAAACCCAAGGTGTGGTGTGCCAGTGAAAAAACGATACGTTCATTGCATGGTGGATGAAGGAGAGATCCGATCGTCGAACGATTCGCCGCCATGGCACAAGACGCGGCCGTGCCGTCGCGTTTGTGGAGATGAGAGGTAACGTAGGATCGCCACGGTCGTTTCCAACCAAGATCGTGTCGCTTAGATGCGGCATCGGTGCCACCTGAAAGCGACCGGATCGCCAGGCACCTGTGTCGGCACGGCAGGGGCAACGTCGAGTGGCTCTGTTTGCATTGCTTCCTTGTTCACAACCACGCCACGGGTTTTCGCAACCAACCGCATGAGCACCTTGTATCTTGTTCGTCACGGTCAGGCCTCGTTCTTTTCGGACGATTACGACCGCCTTTCCGATATCGGCCGCCAGCAGGCCCGGCGGCTGGGTCAGTATTGGATTGCTCGGCGCGTGGTGTTCGATCGCGTGTACACAGGCCCGCGGAAACGGCAGATCGACACGGCCGACGAAATCGCCCGGCTTTACGCGCAAGCCGAGCTTCCGTGGCCCGAGCCGGTGGTGCTCGACGAACTGGACGAGTACGCTGCGGAAGAGGTGCTGACCGAGGCGCTGCCCTCGTTGCTGCAAACCGATGCCGCGGTGCGCCGCCTGCACGAGCAGTTCGTTGCCGCACAAGAGGCCGACCAGCGCCAGCGGCGTTTCCAGAAGATGTATGAAGTGATCATGGCCCGTTGGGCCGCTGGGGAACTGACGGTCGATGGCGTCGAGTCGTGGCAGGCCTTTCGCCGCCGTGTGCATCAGGGGTTGGACCGAATTGTAACCGAGAGCCCGTCGCAATCGCGGGTGGCTGCCTTTACTTCAGGTGGTCCCATCGGCGTGGCCGTCGAGCGAGCGACCGAGATGCCTCATCTGATGGCACTGCGCACGGCCTGGATGGTGCGCAACGCGGCAACGAATGAATTCCTTTTTTCCGGCGAGCGATTCACCATGAGCAGCTTCAACGCGCTGGGCCACCTGGACGACGACCCGGCGCTGTTGACCTATCGCTAGTGTTCCCAGTCGCGAGTCTTCGCACATCAAATCCGAACGGCACGGCATATTGGGCACACTATATTGGCGACATCGGACCAAATGCGGCACACCGCCAGCGAAACCGTTATCGAATACGAAGAACCTGCCCTGTTGACCTTCCGCTGAAAGGGTCTGCGATCATGGATTTTTCCATTCCAGAAAAGACGCAAGAAATGCTCGGCCAGATGCGCCGCTTCATGGCCGAGGAGGTGTACCCTTTGGAGCCTTTGGTGCGGGAAAAGGGATTTCGGGCCGCACTGCCTGAGCTGAACCGCTGCCGCGAGAAGGTTAAAAAAATGGGCTTCTGGTGCCCGCAAATTCCCAAGGAATATGGCGGCATGGGCCTGACGCTGCTCGAGCACGGACTGGTAAGCGAAGTGCTTGGCACCAGCCCATTGGGGCACTACGTGTTCAACTGCCAGGCCCCCGATGCGGGCAACATGGAGATTCTCATCGAGCACGGCACGGAGGAACAGAAACGAGAATATCTCGAACCGCTATTGCGAGGTGAGATTCGCAGTTGTTTCTCGATGACCGAACCGGACCGGGCCGGCAGCAACCCGACGTGGCTCGATACCACGGCCACGAAAGACGGCGACGACTACGTGATCAATGGTCGCAAGTGGTTCACCTCGTCGGCCGATGGTGCCT
>WGDQ01000715.1 GCA_015493185.1 Planctomycetaceae bacterium | reverse complement strand
CGAAGTGGCTCAAATCCAGTCGTCGCAAGGCACACACACGGAATTCGAAGCCGTGGGCAACACCACTGTGGAGTCGGGTGCGTTTTATGCCCGGGCGGCCAGAATGCGCTATGCCGAGGTCAAAGATCAGATTGTGCTGGAAGGCAACGGTCGCGCCAAAGCCGAACTATGGCGTCAGCTACGGCCGGGCGCGCCGCAATCGGGAACCACGGCCCGCAAAATCTTGTATTGGCGTACCACCGGTCATGTGGAAGTCGACGACGCGGAGCAGCTCGACTTGAATCTGCTTTCGTCGCAGCCCGCCCCGCGCCGCTAGCGCCATGATGAGGCCGACAACGTTAGAACCAACGGACAAAAGGCGTCTGAACAACCGAGACAAGCGGTTTTTTCCCGCAAGGATTAGAGGTTCTGTCCGTTCGCTCTTATACCAGCCTTAGCCGTTCGCGTTCCAAACGCTGGGCGATAAAGTCAAGTGCTTTGGCGGCCATGGTGTTGTAGTACGCGAAGCCGTGCCCTCCAGCCTCGGTTTCCAGATCGCATTCGAATGGGATACCGAGCGAGGCAAGCTTCATCTGAAGTTTTTCGGCGCTCTCGATCCATCTCGTGTCGGTCGGGTCGCAGGCGAAGAAAATGTGCCGCGTCCAATTCAGCGGGTGGATGTGCAGCAAGGCCGTATCCTGCCGGGCCGACTCGCTGTCGCCATACAATGCTTCCAGCACGCGATCGCCTTCGTCGATTCGGTGGTGGTAGTCGATGGCCGGTGAGATCGCGGCCACAACGGGAAACCGTTCGGGGTGTTTGAACGCCATGCGCAGCGCACCCTGCCCACCCATGCTGGTGCCGAGCAAGCCGATGCGGGGTGGCCGGCTGGACCAGCGCTGCTCGATATAGGGCAAGATGCAATCCAGCACGTAGCGCTCGGGCGAAATCTTCGTGTCGAACGTCTCGCTTATCCGGTCAGTCCACCAGGTTGGGCCGGTCATCGGCGCGATCACGCGCAGACCATGGCGCTCGAACTGCTCGGTGAAAGCCGGCTTGTCGACCAGCCGGTTCAGATGCACGCCGTGCAAGTAAATCACCACATAACCATGCTCGCTGGGCGATTTCGGTTCGAACACATCGCAAGCGTGACCGTCGACTTCGATCTCGCTCCAGCCAGGCAACATTTCTGTCATGGTGCGGTGGCTCCCCGCAAAAAATTGGATCACAAAGTAACCGGATGAAGTGGCGCCGAAAGTTGGTAGGTGGCCAGAGACACGCAATGGCCCGCTCGTTTCGTTTTTTTCCAGAATCGCACCACGGTCTGTTGCGTTGTCGTGGCCGCAATTCGCTTCGTTGTCGTGTCTGTCAATTGTGTGGCAGTCGAGCGTTTGCGACTAGGGCGCACTACCCGGTCGGTCGTGGCCTCTTTAGAATACATGCGCTTGCTGGACTACGGCACGAATGCTTCTGGCGCTTCGTCATGGGTATTGTGCTGACAGGAGCAAACCGCCAAGCCGCCGGCTGCCGAGCAGGCGAACCCATGTTGAGCCCAAGTCGAGCAGGCGGACCGACGGGACATAGCAGATACGCCTCACGAGCGGCGTTGCCCAAGGAGTTTCATTGGTCGGGCGCCTTTTTGGCGATTCAACAACTGGCTTTGGGGCGATTCGACAACCGGAGTGAAGACCGCCGGCGTCGCGCCCCGGTTGTGGCCTGCCCGCACGATTTTTCATTGCGGGTTCGAATTCGCCCTTGAAAAAAGAACGACCCCCGCCGTCGGCCACGTTGCGCATGCTGCCTGGCCGGTTTGCGGTGGTTTTCCGCCGAGAGGTGCCACGGCATTCGCAGTCGGGCCACGGGCGGCTCACGGCATCAGAGCTGACATTTTTTTCGAGAAAGCGGGGCGGTTTGCATCGCCCCAAGCATGAGCCGTGAAGCGCATTTTCGACGAAGAACAACTACGGGCGGGGGTCGCGCGGCTGGCTGCGGAAATCTCGGCCGACTATGGCACGCAGCCGCTGACCGTGATCGGCGTTCTAACCGGATGTATCGTATTGTTGGCCGATTTGATTCGTCAGCTCGAAATGCCGATGCGGATTGGGCTGGTGCAAGCGAGCAGCTATCGTGGCAAGGCCACCCGACCTGGCGAGCTGATCATACACCGCGACATGTTGCCCGACATTCAGGGGCAGGACGTATTGATCGTCGACGATATTTTCGACACGGGACGAACCCTTGATGCGCTGTTGCGCCAACTGCAACGGCTAGAACCACGTTCGATCCGCAGTGCCGTGCTGCTACGCAAACAGGGACGCTGTCAGGTGAGCATTCAGCCCGACTACGTGGCGCTCGATGTGCCCGATATCTTCGTCGTGGGCTACGGGCTCGACTACGACGACATGTATCGCAATCTTCCGTATCTGGCGGCTTTAGAATCAGACGAGATGGGCGAGGAGACCGGGTGAGCGGCCGGCGATTGGTTCTGATAACGCGTCGTTTCTGGCCATTGGTCGGCGGCGCCGAAATCATGATGGCCAATCTGGCCGCCGCCTTTCATGCTCGGGGTGTGGAAACAACATTGCTCACCGCCCGCTGGCAAAACGATTGGCCGCCCGAGGTGCAGCACCGGGGCGTACGTGTCGTTCGATTGCCACAGCCGACGACCCGCGTGTGGGGAACCTGGCGCTATATGCGCCATCTGCAAACCTGGCTCGAGCAACACCGGCACGCATTCGATCTGGTCTACGTCTCGATGTTGAAGCACGACGCCTATGCGGCAATCAGCGCGGGCCAAAAGTGCCATTTTCCCGTGGTGACGCGTGCTGAAGGTGCCGGGCCCACGGGCGACGTTCATTGGCAGATCGAGGCCCGTTTCGGCAACCGCATTCGGCGACGGTGCCGGCAGGCAGCGGCCCTGATCGCGCCGAGCCAGGTGATCCACCGTGAGCTGGTCGCGGCCGGCTATCCACGCGATCGAATCTACGAGATTCCCAATGGCGTGGCGATTCCACCGCCTCGCAGCGCGGCGCGCAGGCTCGAAGCACGATCGGCACTGGGTGCAACCAACCGCGCGCTGGCTGTCGAACCCGACGACCCGCTGGTGGTTTACACCGGACGGCTGCACGAGGCCAAGGGGCTCGAGCGGCTCGTGGCCGCATGGCCCACGGTGTTGTCGCGTCACGATCGGGCCCGACTTTGGCTTGTTGGCCAGGGGCCCCTGCGCCAGCGACTGACGGATCAGATTTCGACAAGCGGACTTTGCGGGCACGTTTTGCTGACAGGCAGTTTCGACGATGTGGCCGACGTGCTGGCTGCCGCCGATGTGTTCGTGTTGCCCAGTCGGCAAGAGGGGCTCTCGGTTTCCCTGCTCGAGGCGATGGCCGCCGGCCTGCCCAGCGTGGCGACCGACATACCCGGCAACCGGCAGTTGCTGGGCGATTCGGAGTTTGGTCGCCTCGTCCCCCTTTCCGACGATCCTGTGCCGTTGGGGGCCGCCATTGCTGAACTGTTGGCCGATCCCGCAGCAAGCGAGCGGCTTGGCCGGTTGGCCCGAGCACATGTTGAGGCCAACTATTCTTTACAGCAGATGATCGATGCGCACCTGAAGCTCTTCGATCGGCTGTTGGAAAATTCGCAAGCCGGGAGACGGGCACCGTGAGCCACCGGATTCTGCAAATCATTCCGACACTCGATCAGGGCGGCGCAGAAAAGCAGTTGACGTTGCTTGCCACCGGACTGCCTCGCGACGAGTTCGACGTGCACGTGTGCGCGCTCACGCGCAGCGGACCGTGGGCCGACGAGCTGCAACGGGCGGAAATTCCCCTGTCGGTAATTGGCAAAACATGGAAGCTCGACCCGGCGGCCTATCAGCGGTTGGAACGACACATCCGATCGCTACGCCCTGCCCTGGTGCAAACGTGGCTGTTCGCGGCCAATAGCTACGGTCGCCTGGCGGCGCACCGAGCCGGGGTGCCGGTGCTGATCGCCTCGGAGCGGTGCGTTGATCGCTGGAAAACGGGCGTGCAGTGGTCGATTGATCGCTATCTAGCGCGGTGGACGTCGCAGATCGTGGTCAACAGCAGCGGCGTGCGCGATTTCTACGTGGCGCATGGATTGCCCAGCGAGAAGTTTGTCGTGATTCCGAACGGCATCGCCATGCCCACCGTGTCGAATGTCGATCGGCACGAGTTGCTCCGCGAATTGCAACTGCCCGACAATGCCCGGCTGATTGGCGCCGTCGGCCGGCTTTGGCCGCAGAAGCGCATCAAAGACCTCATGTGGGCAGCCGATTTGCTGAAGACGATTCGCGACGATGTTCATTTGCTCATTCTTGGCGATGGCCCGCTGCGAACCCGGATGCTGCGGTATCGGCACGATCTGCGAATCGAAGACCGTGTTCACTTTCTGGGACATCGAACCGACGTTCAGCGGTTCATGCCGCACTTCGACGTTTTGTGGTTGGGCAGCGGCTACGAGGGGCTTCCCAACAGCATCATGGAGGCCATGAGCCACGGCGTACCGGTTGTGGCCACCGATATTTCCGGAAACCGCGATCTGGTAGTGCCGGGCGAAACCGGTTATCTCGTGCCGGTAGGAGACCGGGCCGGCTTCGCGCGCTGGACCGAAAAAATCCTTAACGATTCCGCGTTGGCTGCCCGGCTCGGTCGGGCCGGGCGTGCCCGTATCGAGCAGCACTTTTCAGTAGGCCGCATGATCGATCGATACGCCGAGCTTTACCGGCGGCATCTGGCATAACGATTCGCCGCCGGGGCCGCAAAAAAACCGCGCGAAAAAAGCCGAACGAGCGTTCGTTCCTCCATCGGGACGAAGCCCCCGCGGCCCGACAAACCGGCGGGTGCGTCGTGGGGCATGACGCGTCGGGCGTTGTGTTGTAACCTGCACGTTTCCGTGCGGCTTCTCGGGGCCTGTTGGCGGCTCCGGTTTCCTTCCGATCATTCCTCCTGCTTCTCGGATTCTGCCCCGTCATGTGCGGCATCACTGGTGCTGTTTGGAACGAAGCTCGCCGCGCGATCGGACGAGAGACGTTGCTGCGCATGACTTCGGCGCTGCGACATCGTGGCCCCGACGACGAAGGCGGACATCTGGAGGAAATACGCCTTTCCAGGGCCGAGGGCACAACGGTCGGCGTTGCGCTAGGACATCGACGGCTGTCGATCATCGACTTGGGTGGCGGGCACCAGCCCATGCCCAACGAAGATGAGTCGGTATGGGTCGTGTTCAACGGCGAGATTTACAACTTCGCTTCGCTTCGCCGTCGGCTCGAAGGCGGCGGCCACCGCTTCCGTTCGCACTCCGACACCGAAGTGCTGGTTCACTTGTACGAGGAGATGGGGCCGGAGTTCGTCACAGCGCTCAACGGCATGTTCGCGATTGCTATTTGGGATGCCCGCCACGGCCGTCTGGTGCTTGCTCGCGACCGGTTGGGGCAAAAGCCATTGGTCTACCGCCGCGAGCCGGGCCGGCTGCTGTTTGCCAGCGAATTGAAAAGCCTGCTCGAGCTGCCCGATTTGCCAAGAGAGGTCGATCCGCAGGCGCTCGACCTGTATTTGACGTACCAATATGTGCCGCATCCTCACACGATCTACAAGGGATTTTCCAAGCTGCCTCCCGGGCACTTCGGCGTTTGGGAAAACGGACAGTGGGCCGTGCATCGGTATTGGTCGCCCGACTTCAACCGTCAGGTCGACCGGCCGGCCGAACAATATCGCGAAGCGCTGCGCGAAACGCTGACATCGGCCGTGCGCCTGCGGTTGCAAAGCGAAGTGCCACTGGGCGCGTTCCTTTCGGGCGGCGTCGATTCAACGATTATCGTGGGGCTGATGCAGCAGGCCGTGCGGCAACCGGTCAAAACGTTTTCGATCGGCTTTCCCATCGCCGAATACGACGAAACCTCTTTCGCCCGGCAGGCCGCTTCGCATCTGGGAACAGAGCACCACGAGTTTCGCGTTGAGCCCGAGGCGCTCGAAATCTTGCCCCAACTGGTTTGGCAATACGACGAACCCTTCGCCGACAGCTCGGCCATTCCCACGTGGTACGTATCGCAGCAAACCCGCCAACATGTAACCGTCGCGCTCACGGGCGACGCGGGCGACGAGCTTTTTGCCGGCTATCCGCGTTACCGAGCGGTGCGGTTGGCCCACTGGATCGATCACTTGCCGCTGGCAGCCAAACGCGTGCTGTTCGGTCGCTGGTGGCAACGGCTGCCGGCCAGCCCGCGGCAAAAGTCGTTCCGGCGGCGTTTGAAGCGGCTTGTTTCGGCCCTGGCGATGCCACCGGCTCGGCGGTATTTGGAGTGGATCGCCATTTTCAACGAAAGCCGGCGTGCCGAGCTTTACGAAGAAGAATTCGTTCGCCGCCTCGACGATCGCGATCCGTTGGAGTTTCTCAATGCGGCATTTGCGGCGGTGCGCGACCGCGACCCGGTTTCTCAGGTCAGCCTGGTCGATTTGATGACCTATCTGCCGTGCGACTTGATGACCAAGGTGGATATCGCCTCGATGGCGCATAGCCTGGAGTGTCGTCAGCCATTTCTCGATTACCGTGTGGTCGAGCTGGGCATTGGCATGCCCGTGGCGTTGAAAATGCGTGGTTTGCGTGGGAAACGCATCTTGATGGAAACGTTTGCCGACCTGATTCCGCCCGATATTCGCCGTCGGCAGAAAATGGGTTTTGGTGTGCCCCTGGATCATTGGTTCCGGCACGAGTTGCGCGAACTGACGCACGACGTGCTGCTAGCGCCTGAAACGCTCCAGCGCGGTTACTTTCGGCCTGAAAGCCTGCGGCGGTTGGTTCAAGAGCATGTTGAGGGGCGGTTCGATCACAGTTATCGCCTATGGGCTCTGCTGTTTTTCGAGCTTTGGCATCGCCGTTGGATCGATCGCTGAAGCGAAACTGCACGGCAGACACTCCGGCGTCGTTGCCCGTTGTGAATGCCAACGCCGCGGCAATACCCTAATGCCGCGGCAATACCGTGGATGCCGTGGCAAGACAGTGATGCCGCGGCAATGTGCTAATGCCGCGGCAAGACCGTCATGTTGCGGCAAAACCCCGCTGTCCCAAACGTGCTAGCGGTCCGATGAACCACGTGCGGCAACCCGTACGGTGGGCAAATCGGCATGGCCACCGCACGCCGTTGCCGCGTTAGCAATGGCCGGCTGCGACCACATGCCCCGGTTGCTTATCGGTTTGGGTGCCGCTTGAGAACCGCTAGAATACGACCGTGAGACAGGCTTCTGTGAGCGACGCCGTGCGTCGGCCCACGCTTGCACCGTCTAGCGGCGGAGACGGCGCTGGTTATGCTGGCTGGCTGAAAAAAAGATGCGGTTGGTCGAATGCCGACAAGGTGCATGGGCCGTGCCAGGGGCAGATGTTTGTGAGTCTGCCGCTTCAGCGTTTGAAAGCATTGGCACCGATTTTTCAGTACGATTGCCGATAAGCATGAT
>WGDQ01000714.1 GCA_015493185.1 Planctomycetaceae bacterium | reverse complement strand
GTGGTGCGGGTGGCAATGGTGGCGGGCGCGTCGTTGCCTATTGCACGACGTGGGCTTTCTCTCTTTCGGTCTCCCGTTCTTCTTGTGCGCCTTGATGCGCCGTTTGCGGCGGGTCGCGGGCGGGCAGGTTCGGCACGCACCGGTTCGTCGTAGCGGCGTTTTTGGGAAGCGGGTGGCGGCGTTTTTACGGCAGGGTGAAGGTTTTGGTTGAGGCGATGTGGGGTTTGAGCTCGTCTAGGGTCCACCAGGTGGGTTTCATTTGGCGGCGGGAGTAGAGCTTTTCAGCCTGATCGACGTAGTGGGGTGAGTCGGGGTGGCTGCTTTGGCCCCAGTTGATGCAGGTCATCGAGCGAATGCCCTCGGGCGAGAAGAACATGAGGATGAGCGACATCGACCCTTTGTAGGCCACTTGGATGTTGGGATCGTCGGACGAGGGGCGGTAGCTGACGTCGAAGAGGGTTTCGGTGTAGTTGAGCGGCTGGTGGCGGGAACCGAAGTCGGTGCCGGCACAGGGGAAGAGTTTTCCGCCGCGGCCGATTTTGTGCACGTCGCCCCAGGGCACGTTCCAGCGACCGTAACGCTTGGTGATTTGGTCGATGGCGGTTACGAGCCGGTCGAGCATTTTGCGCTGCTCGGTGGCGGGCGGATCGGGGCGATCGAGCACGGCGGCCAGATCGACGCCCTGATTGCAGGCAACGCGCCACTGCTGGTAGACCATGGTAACGCGGCTGTCGGTCGTGAATTGGCCGTCCCAGGAAAGTATGGCCTGGGCCACCTCGTTGAAATGCGGCTTGTCGCGGTAGGGCTTGCCCACGGCATCGAGCGCCCGGGCCAGGGCAGACTGCCACTTCTCGGAGAGGATGTCTTTCACGTCGAAGGCGTAGCGCAGTGCGTCTTCGACGGTGACGTGATCGTCGTTGTGCAGAATTTGCGTGGCCCGTTGGCCGCGGGGATTGGTGGTATCCCAAGAGACGTTGAAGATGTAGTCGGGGTATTTGTCGGGCGTGAGTGGCGAGCCGATCATCATGTTGGCCGGGCTGATGTTGCAATTTTGCATATAGCCCTGCGGCGGATTGAAGATTTGCACCAGATCCTCGACCGGATGAATGCCCTGCCAGGCGGTGGCCGAGGTGGTGCCCGGCACGGGTCGGCTCCAGTCGTAGCCCTTGGGACGGATGGGCGTGGCGCCGTTGCGGATGTAGCCGATGTTGCCGCTGGTGTCGGCGCACATCATGTTTTGTTCGTTGTACTCGTTCATGCCCAGCGCGTCGCGAAACTCGTAGACGTTGCGCGACATGCTCATGCGGTAGAACTGATCGAACAGTCGCGTGCTGTCGAGATAAGGTGTGGCGGCCACGTAGCCGATGCCGGTTTCTTTATCGGGGGCCATGACCACCGGGCCCAGGTGCGTGTAGAGCATGGGGCGTTTGACGGGCTTGTCGGCCCCTTTGACACGGATGGTGGCCATTTTCAGCTTGCAGGTTCGCCACTGGCCGTCGTACTCGTATTGCGGAATGAGGTTGAGCCGAAACTTCATGCGGTAGACGTCGGCCGTGTCGGGGCCGCCGGTGGTGTTGGCCCAACCGACGTGCCGGTTGTGACCGATGCCGATGAGCGGACTGCCGATGAGGAAGAAGCCGTTCATGTGCAAATCGGCCGCGTGCACGCGGGCTTCGTACAAAACGGCCAAGCCCTCCCACGTGAGGTGCGGATCGGAAAGCAAAATGGCCCCGCCGGTGGCCGAACGCTGCGGACTGACAACCCACTGATTGGATCGCATGGGCGGGCCGCTTTTTTCGTCGCGGCGGCCCAATTCGTCTTGAATGGTGCCTAGGGGCCAGCGAAGGATCATGGCCCGGCCGACCGTGGCCCACATCCAGGGTTCCAGATCGATCGCGTAGTCGGGCACGTCTTCAGGATGCTCTTTCATGTAGGCCTGCACGCCTCGGGTGAAGCCGACGGCCAATTGGCGATACTCGGGGCTGGCGTCGTTCCACCGCTGCCGGCAAAGCTCGGCGTTTCGCACCAGGTGCATGATGTAGTCTTGCTCGACGTACTTGGGGCCAAAGGCCTCGGCCATGCGGCCCAGTCCGGTGCGCACGGCTTGAAAAACGTCGGCCAAACGATCTTCGGCCTGCGCGTAACCGAGACCGAAACCGCCGGCGGCCAACGTGTCGGCATAAACGTGCGGCACGCCCCAGGTGTCGCGGTAGAGCGTGACCTTGCCGGTGCAGGTCACCTCTTGATCGGCGGGCGCTTGGGCGGCCGGACGATCGGTCTCGACCGCCACCGCTTGGGCAACCGCCGCGATGAACACGACCGCCAACAGACCCAACCCGCGGGCAACCCGGCGGTGCGATGTGTGGAACAAAGAACGACGCGCAACCTGCGAGGCTCGCGAATCGGCCGAACGACGATAGCGACAAAGAATCATCATGATGGCCAAGAAAATGCTCGTGGTGTTCGGGAAAAAAGAGGCGGAAGCAAACCACCGGTAAAAAAGGGCAGAAGCCCGGCCGGGCCGGGGTGTAGAATGCTATTACCCTACCCGCACGAAATGCGATACTCAACTTGGCGCAGCGCGTGGGGCGAATGGCCCCCCTCGCCTGAAGGGGACACAAACGGCCTGCAACCAGGCGATTGGGGCATGCTCGCATGAATCGGCAAGCTAGCGGGCAGAAGCCCGATGCCGCGTTGGCGTGTTGATTCTTTTTTTCGGTTGGCGTCCTGCTTTTTTTTGGGGGAGCTGCCGCGTTTCGCGATGCTCCCCCAAACAAAGCCGGCTTGTCAGCAGGGCCGGAGCCACGCCACGATCAACACGGCGCGGTAGCAGCGGCAGCGGCGAGGTTCGGATATGGCGCGACTGGAAACGCTCGCGGATCTGGTGGATGGGCTGCCGCAATATGGCGAGCGGCCTTGCGTGATTGCGGTGGGCAAAGAGCGGATCGACCGCTGGAGCTACGCCGAGCTGGCCGCGCGGGTGCAGCAACTTGCGCGGGGGTTGCGTCGGGCTGGCCTGCAATCCGGCCAACATGTGGCGCTGGTGGCCACGCCGCGACCGGCGGCGTTTGTGGCGATTTTGGCCATCGCACGCGCCGGCGGCGTGGTGGCGCCGCTAGATACGCAGATGGCCGACGATGTGTTGGCCGGTGTGCTCGACGATTGCCGGCCAACGCGGATTTTTACCACATCGGATCACGTGGATCGGTTGCGAAGCCTGACGGGCACGGAAACGCCGATTTCGCTGCTCGATGCGGACCGGCCCGTTTGGGAAGAAGAAGAATTTGCCAGCGAGGGCAACGAGCCGCTGCCACGCATCGAACCATCGCAAAGGGCCGCGCTGTTCTACACGTCGGGCACCACGGGGCAGCCCAAGGGCGTGCCGCTGACGCACGACAACCTAGCGTTTCAGTTCCGCACGCTGATCGACATCGAACTGGTGACGCCGGACGATCGCGTGTTGCTGCCACTGCCGCTGCACCATGTGTATCCGTTTGTGATTGCCACGCTCACGCCCTTTGCACTGGGTTTGCCGATCGTGCTGCCCTTCGCGCTAACCGGGCCCGAGATTGTGCGGGCGCTGCACGAGGGCGAGGTGACGATCATCGCAGGCGTGCCGCGGTTGTATCGCGCGCTGGACGAAGCGATTCGCGGTCAGATCGAACAATCGGCCTGGCCGCGGCGGTTGTGGTTCGGCGCGTCGCTGGGGCTGTCGATGTGGCTCCGGCGTCGTTTGGGAGTGCGGGCCGGTCGCCTGCTGCTGGCGCCGCTGCACCGGCGATTCGGGCGGCGACTGCGCATGATGGCCTCGGGCGGGGCGCCGCTGAGCGACGCTTTGGCGTGGCGGCTCGAGGCGATGGGCTGGAAAGTGGCCATCGGCTACGGGCTGACCGAGACTTCGCCGCTGATCACGGTGAATTTGCCCGACTCGCTGCGCATCG
>WGDQ01000713.1 GCA_015493185.1 Planctomycetaceae bacterium | reverse complement strand
GGTGATGTCGCGCCAAACGATGGAACATTGTTTGAAAGCCATCGATCAAGCCGATATCGGCACGGTCGATTTGACTGGCGGCGCACCGGAAATGAACCCTCACTTTCGCTGGTTGGTTGAGTCGCTGCACGCGCGCGGGCGGACGATACTGAACCGCTCGAATCTGACGATTCTCGTGTCACCCGGATTTGAAGACCTGCCTGAGTTTCTCGCCGCGCATGGGGTGGAAATCATCGCTTCGCTACCCTGTTATCTGGAAGAGAACCTAGAGGCCCAACGTGGAGCAGGCACTTTCGGGCGCAGCATCGAAGCACTGCAACGTCTGAACCAGTTGGGTTATGGTCAGCCGGAAAGCGACCTGCGTTTGACGCTTGTTTTCAATCCACGAGGGGCAACACTGCCGCCGCCGCAAGAAGAGCTCGAGGCGGCATACCGGCGTGAGCTGCACCGGCGATACAACATCGTGTTCAACCGTCTGTACACAATCACCAACATGCCGATCAGTCGCTTTCTGGCGTACCTGCTCGCCGAAGGCGAATACGAGGCATACATGCGCCGGCTGGTCGCGGCGTTCAATCCCGCAGTGGCATCAGGCGTGATGTGCCGGACCATGCTTTCCGTTGGCTGGGATGGCCGGCTGTTCGACTGCGATTTCAACCAGATGCTCGATTTGCCGCTGGAAAAGGCAGTGCCCCGCCATATCGCCGATTTCGACGTTGCCCAACTGTCTCGACGTCGGATCATTACGAATCAGCACTGCTTCGGCTGCACAGCCGGAGCAGGTTCGGGCTGCCAAGGCGTTATCGAAGGCAAATCTGCCTGACTTTCACATCAACGCCTATTTCGCATCGGCACAAGGGCTTTGCGGGCGTTCGGAGACGGCAGTTGACCGCCCGGTGCTCGGTTGCGTAGGCTGAGTTCGCCGAATGGCACCCGACGACGTACGCGGGCGGCCATTTGTCTCGGTCGGGCTGTTCTTTTGGGCTCTCGGGCAAGCTCCTATTGTGCTTGCGCTCTTTTTTATGTTGGCAAATCCCCAAAAGGTGACTTGCGATGAAAATGTTCGTGCGCGGCCAGTGGGTCGATAAGCCGCAGCGGATCGAGGTCAAGAATCCATTGGATGGCTCGATCGTAGACACCGTGCCGCGGGCCGATGCCGGCGACGTCGACGAGGCGATTGCCGGTGCGGTGGAGGGTGCCGAAATCATGCGCCGCATGCCGGCCTTCGAGCGGTCGCAAATCCTGCGTCGGGCCGTCGGCCTGATAAACCAACGGCAAGAGGAGCTGGCAGAAACCATCACCCGAGAAGAAGGCAAGATATTGGCCGAGGCTCGCTTCGAAGTTTCGCGGGCTGCCGAAACGATCGACCTTTCGGCCGACGAGGCCAAACGAATCACCGGCGAGGTATTGCCGCTCGATGCGGCACCCGGCGGCAGCGGCCGCTTGGGATTCACACTGCGCGTGCCGTGCGGAGTGGTTGCGGCCATCACGCCATTCAATTTTCCGCTGAATCTGGTTTCTCACAAAGTGGGACCGGCCATTGCGGCGGGCAACGCGGTTGTTCTCAAGCCGGCCAGCGATACGCCGCTGTCGGCATTGAAACTAGTTGAGATCTTGCTCGAAGCCGGGCTTCCGCCCTTGGCCATTGCCTGCGTTACCGGCAGCGGGGGTGAAGTGGGACGGGCCCTTTGCAGCGATCATCGGGTGCGGAAAATCAGCTTCACCGGCAGTCGCGATGTGGGAGAGGCGATTGCAAAAACAGCGGGCCTGAAGCGGGTGACGATGGAGCTGGGATCGAACAGCCCGTTGGTCGTTCTGCCCGATGCCGATTTGGAAAAGGTGGCCCGCGCCACGGTTGCCACGGCGTTTGCCAACGCAGGCCAAGTGTGCATTTCGACGCAGCGCGTGATTGCCCTGGATGCCGTGTACGAGCCTTTGCTGGAAGCCGTTCGGCCATTGGTCGAAAAGATGTCGGTGGGCGATCCCTTCGATGAGAAAACACGGGTTGGCCCGATGATCCGCCCCGCCGACGCCGAACGCGTGGCGCGATGGATCGACGACGCCGTAAAGCAAGGTGCGCGTGTCGTGGTGGGAGGGCACCGCAAGGGCACCCTGGTCGAGCCCACGCTCGTAGCCGACGTGAAACCCGAAATGCGAATCAGTTGCGATGAGCTGTTCGGACCGGCGGTTGGCGTGACGCGTGCCGCGAGCCTTGACGAGGCGATTCACCTGGCCAACGATAGCCGGTACGGATTGAGCGCGGCTGTGTTCACCGAACGGCTCGATACAGCAATGCAGTTCGCTCGCGAGGTGCAAAGCGGCAATATTCACATCAACTGGGGACCGCAGTGGCGTGCCGACCTGATGCCCTACGGTGGGTTGAAACAAAGCGGGCTCGGCAAAGAGGGCCCCAAATACGCCGTACAAGAAATGACGGAAACCAAGATGGTGGTGATTCATGGGCTAGAGTAAGCAGGCCACGGCCCATGTCTGCATGTCACCAGTACGGCGTGCCGTTTTGAGCGGCTCAATCTGCCGCTGGAATGCCGTAACCACGGAAACGCGCCTCGCAGCCGGCCACCGTGCATTCTGGCATGCCTCTTGCTGCTTCTGCGACGCGGAATGGACTGGATAAGCGGCCTGGAATCTATGGCCGCGTCGTCGGGAAAATCGCCGTTCTGTTCAGGACAAATGGCATGGGCGTGCTTTACCTATCGGAAGAGGAAGTTTGCCAACTGCTCGATATGCGGTCGGCCGTGGCAGCCGTGGAAGAGGCGTTTCGGCAGTTGGGCCAAGGCGGGGCGACCAACGTGCCGAGAAGCCGTGCGCAGGCCAAGGGCATTGTGTTGCATGGCATGAGCGCCGCAGCCGACTATCTGGGACTTGTCGGCTGGAAAAACTATGTGACTACTCGGGAGAGTGCGCGTTTTCTTGTAGGAATTTACACTCAGGACGACGGACGGCTTGTCGGGTTGTTCGAAGC
>WGDQ01000712.1 GCA_015493185.1 Planctomycetaceae bacterium | reverse complement strand
GAGCGGGGCCGACAGCAACTTTAACTTTCATTGTCGCCTGCGGCCGGCACAGCAGCCGTCAACGGCTGAAACGGCCGTCCGCAGCGGGCGTTTTGAACGCTGCGGCCGAAGTTGCCATCGCAGCCCACGCGCGGCGGTGGATGACGTGGCACCTTTGCCTTCGGCAGAGCAACGTCGCCACTCGCCCACGATCGCGACAGGTGCCCCCTGATGGAACCGTGTTGTCGTGCTCTCGTGCCCGAATCATCGCTGCCTTTGCCGCGGTGTAGCGAGCGTTCAGGCTTGCCGCTGCGCCGCGGCGATCGCGCGTTGTGCCCACTCCATCAGCAGCAGGCGATCTTCGATCACATCGGCCGGCACTTCGTAGTAGTTCCGCAAAGGCGGCCCCTTGGGCGGCTGAAAAACCGGCATGTTCCGCCGCGTGTAGTCGGGCCGGCTTTGCTCGTCGGTGCGAAAATAAAGCCGTCCGCCGGCGATGATGCCGATAAAACAGCCCTCGGCATACAGGCCGTGGCCGCCAAACATCGGCCGTGCCCAATAGCCCGGTAGCTCGTCGAGCTGATCGGCAATGAACGCCACGAACGAGTCGGTCGGGCGTTGGCGCTTGCGCGACATCGCTGGGTGTCCTCGGCGAAGGCCATACGTTCCATTTTTCCGTTCGGCCCGTACGGGCGGGCACACGTGTCGCAATCGTCGTAGGGCCTGCGCCTGTTATAGCGAAAAGACCGACGGTTCGTGTGAAAACCGGTTGTCGGCGATTGCCACAACCGGCGCCCCATCAGGCCCCGATAATCTCCTCAGAAGCCGAAAAAACCGTGGCGCTCCGTTGCAGTCGTCGCCGCGCGGTAGCGGCACGGGCTCGACAGGTGCGCACCGGTTCGGATGCCCCACGCGCGGAGAAATACCCCGCTGGAGCGTCAGCGGTTTTCGGCCGATTCGCACACTGGTTGTGGCGACCGCGTCGGCGACCACGGCAGCCGCGCCGAAATAGCGAGCCGCCGTGATTGCTGCGGTTGCACGCCCGCGGCCGTGCCATGGTTTTCCGCGGTTCTCCTGGCGGGGTGCTTCGATCGTGAGGTTTACGCGGGGGAATAAAGCCCCGGGGCATGCCGTTTTCGAGTTCGCCCAACCGGGCGGCATCGTTTCGTGTTCCCACGCGTTTTGTGCCGTAAAACCACCGAGTTGAATCACCGGGAAATGGATGCCCTCTGCCTATGGGCCCGACGATGGAGCGTCGACCAATTCTTTCACGTTTAACGTCTGGCTTTGTTTGCCTGGCTGCGCTGTGGGCGGTGGCGTCGTTTCTGCTGCCCGATCGCGCTGCGCGCATCAGTCATCGCGCACTGGCCGTACCCCACACGGTGCGCCGCGACGTCGATCACCCCTTCGACCCCGACTGGCCCGACGTTTATCTGATGCTCAACGCCAAATGCAGCCGTTGCCATCGGCCGGGTGGCGAGCAGTACGACCTGACCACCTACGAGGGCCTGTTGGCCGCCCGCGATGCGTCGGGACAGCCGCTCGTCGTGCCCGGCGATCCCGAGCAGTCGCCGCTCTGGCAGGCGCTGGTTTGGAACCACGCGGCCCAGGTCGATAGCCAACTGCCCGACGAGCCACTCATGCCGCCCGAGCCTGCCGAGTGGCTTACCGGAGGACAGTTGGAAACGCTGGCCCGGTGGATTCGCAACGGGGCACTCGAATACGCCCTGCCCGCCACCTGCTCCACGCGTCCGTTGTTGCAGATCGACTTTCCTTCGGCCAAGCAGTGTCGGGCTTGTCATCCCAAGCAGTACGACGAGTGGTCGCGTTCCATGCATCACTACGCGCAGCACAGCCCCATTTTCGAGGCCTTCAACCTCGCGCTGCTCGAGCGCACCAGTGGCACGCTGGGCACTTTTTGCTCGCGCTGCCACACACCACTGGGCACGGCGTTGGGCGAAAACGGACTGCGCCGCAACGTGCACCGTTCGCGGCTCTCCATGGAGGGCATCACCTGTGTGGTCTGTCATCGCGTGGGGCCCAACTACTACAAATCCAACGGCCGTCTCGCCATTGAGCCCGGCGCCCTGCCCGACGGTTGCTTGTATGGGCCTTTCGAAGACTCGGTCTCTGCCTCACTCGAAGCGCACGACAGTCGGGCCAAGCCGTTCATCAAAACGTCGGCCTTCTGCGGCACGTGCCACGATGTCAACAACCCACAAGGGCTGCGGCTGGAAGAAGCTTTCAGCGAATGGCAAAACAGCCCCGCTGCCCGACGCGGCATTACGTGTCAGGCGTGCCACATGGGCCCCGAGCCGGGCGTACCCATCCCCGACGATCAGCGCCCCTGGGGACGCGCGGCCGAGGTGCCCGGGGTCGACCCGGAGCGTATTCCTTTGCGGCCGCTCTCGAACCACACGTTCACGGGCCCCGATTACTCGCTTCTGCCCGATACCGAGTTTCCGCACAAACTCGACTGGATGTACGAACACGACTACCGCGACACGGCCAACCTCACGCCCCATCAGCAGCGAACGCTCGACGACTTGCGACGCTCGAATCGCCGTCACCTGCGCATCGCCGCCGAACAACGCTATCGGCTGTTGCAGCGATCGGCGCGGCTCACGGTTCACTCGCCGCAGCACGCCCGGCCCGGGCAGCGCGTTTCGGTGCGTGTCGATGTCAAGAATCTGGTGGCCGGGCACAACTTTCCCACCGGCTTCACGGCCGAGCGGCAGCTTTGGGTTGAGCTTACCGTGTGGGATCCCCGCGGCCGCGTGATCTTCCGCACCGGCGATCTCGATGCCAACGGCGATCTGCGCGACGAGCACAGCCACGCGGTAGCCGCCGGGCACCTCCCACGCGACCGGTATCTTACGAACTTCCAAAATTACTTCACCGCGCTCACCAACCGTGGCACCGAGCGCACCGTGGTGCTGTCGGTCAACCGGCACTTACGGCCGATCAACATCTTGCGTCCCGCTACGGGCATTGCCATGTCGATCGGGCGGCCCGCCGGCTTCCGAATCGCCAAGGCGAGCATCGCGCCGTTGGCCACGGCCACGTGCCGCTACCCCATATGGCTGAGCGATTGCGAGGGCCCGCACCGGTTGCTCGTACGGCTCAACTTCCGCAATCTCCCGCCGATTCTGCTCGACGAAATCGGCACGCCGCATCTGAAAAAGCTGCTCGAAATCGTCGTGATCGACCAGTTCGAATCGTTCATTTACGTTTCCCGTCGCGATGGCGCGTCGGTCGTCGGCTGCAAACCGCTCGCATCGCCGCCGCCCGCAACCCACCGCGAAACCGCCGCAGACGACAAGGCTCCGGTTCTCACTCCGGCCGTCCAGCAGGCGCTCGAAGCACGGCAACGGCAGCTCGAAAGCGGCGTTGTCGGCCGCCTCATTGCTCCGCCACCGGTTCCGCAGGTTTCGTCGCCGCCGCAGGCCGCAGCAATCGGCAAGCGACGTTAGAACGCCGTCGCGAAAGGCAACGGTAGAAAGACATCTACAAGAGGCAATTTGTAGAAGACAACCACCGCAGAAGAATTCGTAGAAGACAGCCACAGAAGATCGCCGTGCAAGGCAAGCGTAGAAGGTAACCGCGTGGCAAATCGCAATGCCTCATTCGGAAACGCACCCACGCCCGCCGTAAGGCGCCGGCCCGTGGAGGGTTTGCGCGCCGCAATCGCTGCCCACGTGCAGCTCTACGGCCGAACGCTTTTTTTCCTGGGCCGCATTCTGCTTCGCTGGGCGACCACACTTTCGGCCGTGGCGCACGGTGGCGATCTAGTGCGTTTGCCCCCCACTCAATTGGTTGCCGGCCCGGCCCGGCCCATCGTGGTGGCGCAAACCCCCACGCCCGGCATTGAGCGGCTGCCCGCGCCGGTCGATCCGGCCGAACCGCTCGACTCCGCGCCGGCCTCATCGGCCGAGGCTGCAAACAAAACGCAATGCTTTCCACCGCTTCCGCCCGATCCCAACCGCTCGCCCGACGACGCGCTGCCCCCGCTGGAAGAAGAGCTTTGGCGCCACGGGGGCTCGCAGCTCTACGCCCCCGAAGGCGATCGACTCGATTGGCCGGAAGACTACGACCACTCGCACACCCTGCTGCGCTTGCCCGAAAACTGGCAGAAGCCCAAACCGTTCACGCTGTTTCAAGAGTTTCTCGGTGCCGACCCGATCCGTCCGCCCGTGGTGCATTGGCCCGGTGCGGGGGGCTTCGCATGGGAGCCGCGCCTGGTGGCCTACGGCAGCTACGAGCTGTTTGGCATCGCTCTGGAAGAAAACAACCAACGGCAAGACGGCATCGGTCACCAAATGCTCTTGGATGTCGACCTTCGGCTCACCGGCACCGAGCGAGCCCATGTGCAGTGGCGCCCTTTGGGCCGCAAAAACACGGGCGGTTCGTTCTTTCGCTTCAACGATCCGAGCTTCTACGACGACAACTCCACCGGTATTCCCGACCGATATTGGGTCGAAGCCGAATTGTTCAGCCTCTTGGGCGGACTGGTCGACGACCCCTTCATTCCGCGCGACTACAACATCGTCGTCGGTAAATATCCGCTGGCGCTGCACAACAACCTGCTGCTGAACGACGACATCTTGGGCGTGGCGATCAGCAAAAATTCGATCTATCTGCCGCCGCTCAGCAACCTCAACGTGCAGGCCTACTACGCCTTCGACGACGTCGATGCGTTCGTCGGATCTTCGGCCGACGTGGTGGGCATGAATCTTTTTGCCGACTGGCGGGCCGTGTTCGTCGAAGCGTCGTTGGCCTATGTGGCCCACGGGCATCTTGCCTCGCGCGATGCCACGTATGCGGCCATCAGCGCCACGAAATTTTTCGGTCCTCTCAGTTTGGCCGGTCGCGGGCTGTTCAAATGGGGCGACGAGGGCGGCCGTGGCGATGGCCAACTCGTGGTTCTGGAAAGCAACTACACGCGCTTGCTGCCGTCCCATCCCTTCGGCGTGGAAGAATCGGTCTGGTACGTCAATGCCTTTCGCGCCACGTCGGGCTGGAATTCGATCTCCGGCGGAAACTTCAACCGCATCCGCAGCACGTTCGCCGTCAATCCGCTGGTGCAAATCGCTTCGTCTACCGCCCCGGCCGAAAACTACGGTGTGGCCGCCGGCGTGCAATTGTTCCGGCACCATGCCGATGAATCGATCATTCCCGAAATCGCCATCGAGGCC
>WGDQ01000711.1 GCA_015493185.1 Planctomycetaceae bacterium | reverse complement strand
GTGGCTTCCATCTGGCCGGCGATGCATTCGGCTTGCCCACCCCAAGATTCGTTTTACGAGATAATAGAAGTTGTCGATCGGATCGTTGTCCGGCGCCGCGTCGGGCCGCGTTTACCACGGCCCAGCACCCCACCGAGTTGGGCTTCGTACCTCCTGGTTTTGTCTTCTCCTCCGAGCTTTTCGACGAACAACGCGATTCTCTTCGCTTCCCGGCGCGGCCCGGCCGGCCCCTTGTCGGACAGGGCAGGCGCTGCGGACATCCACCCGCGCTCGCAACCATCGCCGGGCAACGGGCAATCGAAAAACCAATCGTGCCGGATGCGTCGCGCTCGGACCAAAACGGCCGATGCCGGACTGCCGCAGCCAACTGTTCTGCCGCCAGACGTGGCCCGACGCGTACGGCCAACTTTTGTGGAATGCCTGCGGCAAATCAGAGAGTGCCGTGGGTTCATCCGCGAAGCATGGCAACGGTTGACGACAGGGCGAGATTCTCGCACGCACGCCCACAGGGTTCAAGAGTCGCAGACCGTGGCTTTTGCGGCACTCCCGGTTTTCGACACCGGCCGTTTTTTCGTCGGCGCGAGCTTCTCAACCGCGGATCGCCAACCAGACTAGCGTGGCCAACCAAAGCACCAGCAGCACGCTGGCCAAACCCAACCACCACGGATGCCGCCGCGGAGGTTCCGCCTGCAATGGGGGCGCCGGCTCGGCAGATGCACCGGCGGGGCCCGATGATTGGCTACCTTTGGCCCGCGCTTTTCGCCGGGTTGCGAGCGCACGCGCCGACCACAATCGCAACCGATCGGCCACCGACGCACGGGCCCGCAAAACGATCATCAAGTGATGGTTCAATCGTCACTCCTATGACGGTTCGCAGGCATCGGGTCGTCGTGGTGCGCCCGTCGGCCCATTTGGAGCGCCTGAGCCGGTTGGCCCGCCATTGGCGTCTGACAAGGCCGAGCACACAGTGAGAGGGAAACGAGGCTGCCGACGGCCGTGCCGCGAGGTAGCCGTACGGGATGAATCAGGCTGGTTTTTGTTTGGGAATGGGGATGCGAAACTGCTGCTGCAAATCCTTGTCGAAGTCGAACACGTCGTCGAAGTCTTCACGACGATCGTCTTTGGTTTTTTTCATCTGCTCGATTTTGATCAGATTGAAGACGATTTCGCCGAAGTCGCCCGTGGAATAAACACCCCAGTGATTCAGCACGCACTTGGCCATGTAGCCGAACTGCTCCAACGCATAGAGGCGGATCGCCTCGCATAGCTCCTGCCCGGTGAGGTGATGGCCTTCGCCCGACTCTTCGCTCGCTCGCCTGCGACGCCGGCGGGTGGATGCCTGCACTTCCTCTTCTTCGCTCGGTTTGGCGCTGCCCATGCCCAGCACGTTTTGCGCGTAGCTGAGGGCCTCGAAAACGAACAGGTACGCCTCCAGCTTATATCGCTTGTCTCGTTGGACGAGTTCCACAATAGGATGTCGGGGATCGATCATGAGTGCGTCGCGTATGTTTTTCGTTCGCTGAACGACTGAAGAATTTTTCTACCGGCTCGCTCGACGCGCCGCCTGGCAACGTTCGCTTCACAAGTTGGCGGCTTCGGTTCTTGCCATTGGCCCGTCGCCGGGCCCTCGGCACACGCTGTGCGTATCGCCATGCGGCCGGCCTGTCATCCATCATCCACCTTGACACCAGCGCCCTTGGCGGCCCGTGTGCCGGTGGTCGTGCCCGTGGGCGTGGCCACGCACGCGGCCCGCCGGACAACACGACCGCCTTCGTTTTTCATTCTACGCTGAGTGCGCTGAATCGGCACTTCTCGGCGCCGACAGCCGACACATATTTCTATTTCGGCCCGGCCCGCCGTGATACGTCAGATCGCGTAGGCGAGGTCCCGCGTGTGGCGTGGCCCGGCGTGTGGCGAGATCCGCGTGTGGCGCGCGGCCCGGCAGCTTCCGCTACCCGGATGGCTGCGCGCCCCGATAGCCTCTGGGCAAGGCTGCCTCTGCCCGCCCGAGGAGCGTCGGCCGGCCAACGGTCGCGTTCTCCGGCGGTGCGGCGCGGACTGGCGGCAACTGCGCGTTGTTGCGAGCCGCAACGTGTCGGATCGCGGGTGTCATTTTTCGGCTACTTGCTTCGTTCACGTCCTCCCTTGCGCGAAACAACGCTCAATACCTCACCGGCGTCGATCATCAGCCGCCGGTGATCTTCGGTTTCTATCAGCAGTTGGCCGGCCAGTATCTCTTGCGCTATCACGCGTGCCGGGCCTTTTTCGGTAACCACGTGCGAGCCAACGCGAGGAAGCTCCTTTTGCAACGATTCGTAGGTTGCGTATTCGTATCGCAGGCAGCATTTCAGCCGGCCGCAGCGGCCCGAGATTTTGGTCGGATCCAAAGTGGCCTTTTGCAGCTTGGCCATTCGCATCGACACCGGGGGCATTTCCGACAAGTGGGTGCCGCAGCACACCGGCTTGCCGCAGTCGCCGTAGTCGGCCAGCAGCTTGGCTTCGTCGCGAACGCCGATTTGCCGCATCTCGATGCGCGTTTGAAACTCGCCGGCCAGCGCCTTGACCAACTGGCGAAAGTCGACCCGCTGCTCGGCCAGATAGTAGAACACGATCCGCTCGCCACCGAAGAGGTGCTCCACGTCGACCAGCTCCATGGCCAATCCCATTTTACGAATCAGCCGCTGGCAGGTTTCGAATTCTTCACGCTCTTGCTGGTGGATGTGATCGAGGTCGTTCCGGTCCTCCAGGGTCATTGCCCGTTGGATCTGTCCCTTCATGGGATTTTTCAGGTGCGACATGGCCTCATCCGTCGCCGGGCACAAGAGCGTTCCCACCTCGAGGCCACGGTCGGTGCGCACGATGACTTCGGCACCTCGATCAAACTGCTGGCCGCGGGCAGCGCTGAAAACGCCGAGCATCCGCATCGCCCCGCAACGAACGATGTATTTCGACATGGCGATCGACGCACACGAAAAAAGATGAAAACAGGCGCGCGCCCAGATGGGCGAACCGCGGGCCTTCAGCAGAGTAGCCGGCCGACTGTCGAACCGCCTGGCTCGTCGGGTTGAGGCCGAGGCGAGTATAACCGCCCACCCCAGCAGCGAAAAGCCAAGCCGTGTCGCGACGCTGGCGAGTGCCGCCGACGTGCCGGGCCCGATATCGTCTGAGAGCCTCGTGCGGGGGCGGACTCGCTGCCACCGTGCTGAGCCGGGCGTGTGCCAGTCGATCGACGCCGAAAGCAGCACGCAAGGCAACGGAATGCATCGCGCATCGTGTGCGCGAGTTCCCCTGCTATTCGCCAGAACAAGCCCCCCGTTTGACAGCAGCAAGATGGCCCGTGCAGAGATCGGCCACGCGCCGCGATACGCCCCCGCTTCCTCGCCAGAGCGTTCGTTGACGAGTTGCCATCTTGTCGCGGCGCCAAGGCAAAGCAGCGTGGGGCAACTCCAAGAAGGCCGGCGGCAGACAAATCCGACCGATACGCCGCACTTCGGGCCGCCACAGCGCCGAGGCATGCTCCGGCCCGCTCGTTGGGCCAGAATGGCTTTTGCAACGGGCAGCCAGGGGCGTTTCAGCGGACCTTTTCGCCCTCGATGTGGTAAATGGCCAGGTGTTTGCCATCGGGGCCCTTCAGTTCACGAATGCTGAACGTGCCCTCGACGGCAACCGGCCGAATGGTGTAGTCGATCGCCTTGCCGGGTTTCATTTCCACCACGATGCAATCGTAGAGCGCTGCCCCAGGGCCAAAGCAGCATTCCTGATTGTCGCGCACCAAGACGAACTGTGTGATGCCGTGCTGTTGGAAGCTCGGCAAAATATACCCCCGGATGCGAATACGTTTTTTGTCGAGCGACTCGATTTGGGGGGTGAGCTTTTCCCGCTCGAACGGTTCGTCCTTTTCGATGTCGAATTTGATGTCGTCGAACGTGATGTCGCGTGTGCCCGACGAACCACCTTGTTTGCGGCGAACCGGCGCACGCCGCGCCGCCGCGCCGGCCGAGCGAACCGCTGCCGCGTTGCGACCGTCCGAGCCAACGCGCGCGGTCGAGGCGACCGACGACGAGGCGGACGTCGGTTTCGCGTCGCCCGATGCCGTGGCGACCGGCTTGTCACCGTCCGTTGAAGAAACAAGCCCGTCGGAAGCCGCGGCACGCGACGACTCCGCCATACCAGCCGCCCCCGCGGCGTTTGCCTGCTCATCGCGCGGGTCGTTGTTACCGGCATGAGTCGATCGGGCGGCTTCGCCGTCAACAACCGCGGCGGTGGGAGTTGCCGATGCAGCCTCGGCGCTCGTTGGGTTCGACGACGCCGACGAAGAGGCCGCAGCGCTTGAAGCACGCTGCTGGCAGCCGCCGACAGTGACAACCAGCAACACCATCGCCAGCCACAGCCTCAGGGTTTCTGTCCCCCATACGGTTTGCGAAGGCGCAATCATTTCAGGTAGTCGGCTTCCAGATGATAGAGCACGGCGAACTGGCCATCGGGCGTGCGCGTGGGTTCGAAGCGAAACGTGCCCGCCACCGCAAACGGTCGAGTGGCGTATTCGAGCCGCAGCGGATCTTTCAACGTTACGTCGATCATGTCGGTGAGCCGGGGCTGCCCGCCGAAACAGCATTCGCCGTTGTCGCGGCAGAGCAGAAAACGACGAATGCCACTGGTTTGCTTGCTCGGATAAACGTAGCCTTTGATGAAAACCCGCTTACCATCCAACTGGCGGGCGATGGGCGGATACAACTGACCGGGCACGCTCGTATCGGGTTGAAGCACCTCGTAGCTGAGACGCTGATAGCCCTCGGGCACTTCGGTCAGGTAGGCATAGGTGAGCCAGCTCCATCCAGCAACCCAAAACACCGCACTCAGCACAATGCCGGCCGTGGCGAGCCGCGATCCGGTCAGTTCGTCGGGGTGCCGGGAAATTTTCCAACGGGCCACCACGCCCAGCAGAATACCCACTGCTGGAACGATGGCCAGCGGCCACGCGAGCAACGCGCTAATCGACAGCCCGCCCGCCACCAAACTGGCCACAGCCGCCGGGCTGAGCGCGCGATACGCGATCGCCTCTTCCAATTCGTGGGTGCGATCGTCTTGTTGGTCGAGAGTCACACTCATCGCGTTTGCCAACCGTCGGTCGGTTCGTCTCTATTCATCGGCCACTAGTTGTGCTTTTTCGGGCCGAGCGCAACGCACGGCTAGGCTGCTGCCTGCCGGCTGCGCCGCGCGCCCCGCAACAAAAAACCGACAGCCAACGCCGTGAGTACCAACAGGGCCACGGCAATCGCCACCACGCGTACGCGGTCGGCCATGGTGGCCGGCGCCTGCTCTGCGTCGGTCGTCGCTGCCGATGATCCGGTTCCCTCAGCGGATTGTTGCCCAGAGGTGTCGTTCGTCTGATGGGTGGCCACGTGCGCCCCTGTTTTCGCTGCTGCGGAACCGTCTGCACCGCCTTCTTCTTTTTCTGCTGCTGCTGTCTCCTCAACACCGGCCGTCGCCGCCGCGGCGTCTGGTGCGTCGTCGCTCTTTACGGCAGTGTCGCGACCGCCTTGTTCGGCCATTTTGCCTGCCGAGGTATTCTTCGCGGCCGCGGCCTCGACAGTTGCCGTGGCGCTGCCGGAAACATCAGAAGCGGGGGCTTTGTCGTTTGGGGCGTTGGCGCTGGCGGGCGTGCCAGCAGCATCTTCGGTGGGCGGCGAGCTGGAGTGCTTGGCGGGCTCGCCGTCGCCGGTGGTGGCCGTCGTGGTGGGGGCGGCTTTTGTGCCCTTCGAAGCCGAGGCATCCGCCGGCGGGCTTTCGGCCGCTGCGTTGTCACCAGATGCCGTTTTTGCGGCTTCGGCGCCTGCTCGGGTTGCTTTTTTGGCAGCCGGCGCGGCCGCCGCAAACGGGAAAAAGCTGTTGGCCCGCTTCATGGCATCGGGGTCCAACTTGGCCAGTTCTTCGAGATGTTGCTTGGCCTCGGGCAGTGGGCAGGCACGCAAGTAGTTGATCACCGGTACCCGCACCCAACTGGAGTCGTCGTCCGACTTTTTGAATAGCTCGACCAGTTGATCGACCACCGACCAGTCTTCCCAGCGGGCCAAATCGGGAATCACCAGATCGGCCAGTTCCGGACGATCGAGCATGTAACGCATCGACTGGGTGAGACGGGTTCGCGGAATCTTCTCTTGCTGCTCCTGCCCGATGAATCGCAAGGCCTGAATCGTGGCATACGTGTCGACGTATTCGGCATCGTGGTTCTTGAGAAACAAATCTTCGACCAGCGGCAGACCTTCAGGGCCCTTAAGGGTGAGGTAGCAGGCCACTAGCGCATCAAGGGCCCGTTTCGTCTCGCGGTTGTCCGAGGCGATCATTTTCTCGAGCATGGCCACGTCGTCAGCCGTGCCGCAAACGCCCAACATCGTGAGATACAATCGCCGGCGGCTGGCGGGCACCTGCGGATCGCGAATCCACTGCACCAGTCGATCGTGGTGCATGCGATCTTTGAGCGCTACCAGTTCGGCATACGGTGCCCGTGCAAACTCGTCGTAGGCGTCGCGAGCCAACAGCTCTTCGCTGTCTTCGAAATACTCCTGGAAAAAGGCCAGCCGGTCGGGGCCGCTTTCAGGCAGCTTCGGCAGCCGGCGAATGTAGTCGACGGCCCGCTGGCTCAGCGCGATGGGGGTCGACCAGTTGATGTTCGGCACGTCGTTGCCGATGAGATAGCACATCGTGCCCGTTTCGTCTTGCCCGAAGTACAGCACCTCGATTTGCTGTCCCGGACGCACGTGCGCATCGCCCTTGAGCACCTCGACAATCTGGAACTTCGCCTTGGCGCCAACCGGATCGGCCACATCGCCCGATGGAAGCTCGTCGAGCCGGGCCAGCACGGCAACCTCATTGGCGTTGATCTCTTCGCTCAACGTCAGCGACTGCGCGGTGCAGAACGGGCAAGCGATGGCAAGCGTGGCCGAGCCCGCCCAGCAGGTGGCCATCGCCACGACCAACCAAACTCGTACGGACGCCACGTCCCCGGGCCGTTGGTGCCATGAAAACATGATCAGGAGCTCCTGAAAAAAGTGCGGTGATTTTCGCCATCGGGTGCTCGGCCCTGCCGAACGAATGACAACGCGCTACGGTGTTGCCGTAAGGGCTTTGGCCACATCGGTGCGGTAGGCGGCGCCGGCCGGCAACAGCCCGACGAGCGATGCCAGCACCACCAGCAGCGGTATCAATCCCAAGTCTACCAGAAGAAAGTCGTAGGCCCACCAATCGCCGCCCAAGCGGCCCAACCACGGCAAGCCCGACAAATAAGCCTGGGTTTCGAATTGCAGGCTGGCGATCGACACCCCCGAGCGGGCCATCACAATGGGGCTCAGCCCGGCAATGGCCAGGTGCCCAAGCGCAATGCCCACGGCACCGCCGGCCAGCGACAGCAGAATCGACTCCAACAACACGATCCGCCGCACCTGACGCCGGTCGGCACCCAGGGCACGCATCACGGCAATGTCCCGCCGCCGATCGTTCATCGAGTTGTAGATACTCACCATAATACCCACGCCGGCCACCAGCACGATCAACATGGCCATCAACAAAAACACCATGCGAATCGGGCCCACAAACGTAGTGAACAGCGTGTATACCTCTTTGGCCGGAAACACGGCCTGCGCGACCTGGCCTTCTTGAATTGTTGTATACAGCGATTGAGCGTACAGGTCGTTTTTCAACAGCAACAGAATGGCCGTAACCTCGCGTTGCGATTCGGGCAGCGGGGCATGTGCATGATCGTGTTCGTGATCCGCTGCTGAGTGATCGTGTTCGTGATTCGCTGCTGCATGACCGTCGGCGTGATCATCATGATGCTCGGTCTGGTGGGCATCGGAGTGCCGGTGATCTTCGGAATGCTCATGTGAAGCGCCGGCCGGTTCGTCGTGCCCGGTGTGGTCGGTGTCATCGTCGTGGGAGTGCTCGTGGGCGTCGCCGTCGGCGTCGCCGGCTTCGTGGTCGGCCATGGCGGCGTCTCGAGGATCGTCTGCGTGG
>WGDQ01000710.1 GCA_015493185.1 Planctomycetaceae bacterium | reverse complement strand
GTCCACGGCATGTCACGTAACGCATTTTGCCATTCGAGGATCAGAAAAACGATGGTACCCAGCAACAGCAACCCGACGGTGCCCAGCAGCATGATCTTCGTATGAACGGTCAGGTGCATCCATCGCTGCCCGCGAGGCCGAACGCGCTGTTGCCACAAATCGAGCACAACGGGAAAGCCGATGCCGCCCACGACCACAAGCCCCACGATCGTCAGGTTCACAATCACGTCGCCGCGGAAGTGGCCTAAACTCTCATCCGAAAGTGAAAAACCGGCGTTGCAGAAGGCCGAGATTGCGTGAAACAGCGACTGCCACGCACGGTCGGCCAGGTCGCTTTGCCAGGGGTTGTAGATCAGTAGAACGACGAAACCAACGATCTCGCTCCCGACAGCGAAAAGAAAAACGCTGCGCAAAACCCAGCGCAATTCGCGGGCATGTCCGCTGCTATCTCCTACGGCCTGCGTGACCAGCGTCTGGTGACGTAACGTGGGGCTGCGCCCCAAACGAAGTGTGACATATGTCGTAACGCTCAAGATGCCGATGCCGCCAAGCTGAATGAGCAGCAGTACAATCGCCTGACCGATGAACGACAGATCGTTGGCTGTCGAACGCACGATTAGCCCCGTCACACAGGTGGCGCTGGTTGCCGTAAAAAGCGCATCGAGCAGGCTCAGTGGGGCGCGTCCTGGACGAACGACGGCCGGATGCAGCAGAAACAGCGTGCCGATGCCAATGGTTCCTAAGTACCAGGCAAACGCCGCACGGGCAGGGTACGTTGTCAGCGAACCGGTGAGCTTTGCCATTTGTTGGGCTGAGAATCAAAGGCGAAGTTGTGGCCGCGCTGGGGCAACGCGCGACCTCAAACAATAAACAATCAAATGGGAAAGCGACGTGCATGAAGCGATGGAGCCTAGCCATCATGGGTGCCGGGCGGCATGATCTGCTGATCTTAAACGGCCGCTTGCTCTACGTGAATGAGGGGGCGTCTTTTTTCCCGAAAACAGGGCTGAATAGCGGACGATCGTGGAAAATGCCGATCACGGCGAGGGCCCACTTGGACCGAAGCCATCTCGTTTAGAAGTGGAAGCCGCCTCGAAGGAGCAGCGTGTCGTCGGGCTCGAAATCGACCGGATCACTGGCTAGTTCGATTTCTCGCTCAAAGACATAGCCGATCTCGAAAAGGCCGTTGATTCCCGCAGCCGTCTTTCGCTCGATACCTAGCAGCAAGCGAAAATCGCGGTAAGAAAATTCATCGACGCTCCCGTCAACGCGGCTGTAGGCCCAATTCCCACCGCCGAATTCGCCGCCCACGTAGGTCCACCACTCTGCCGGCGGTGTGACAGCGATACGGTAAGCAATGCGTGGTCGGGGAACAATCAATTCCCAACGAATCGTTTCGCGCGGTGTCCAAATCAATCCGCCGACAGGCAGCAGGCCAACGTCGCGTCGATCAAGGTAGACCACACCCAGCAGCCAGCGTACCGTCGGACTCCAACTAAGCTGGGCAATGCCACGCCCCGTGATACGAATGGCTTTCGAACTACTCTGATCGAAATCGCTGTAGTAACCTGGCGCAACGGCCAAATCGACTCCCAGCCAGGGCCGCACCTGACCAAGCCAACGAAATTCAAGGGCGCTCTCGAAGGTGCGAGATGGCAAATTGGGCATCCAAGGACCATCCCACGCGCGCACTGCGAAACGCGGCGTGATGAGCAACGGTCGGTCGCGCGTTGGCGCCGGGAAACCAAACGTTGCTGACGTGCTCGCAGTTGTGAGTCCGAGCGAGCCTGCGTCGTTTCCCGTCGCCGAAATCCACGTAGAACGAAACGTCGTGCGTTGCCAGATACCTGGCTTGCCTCGAACGTTGGAACTCGCCGCGCCGCCACCAGGCAAACCTGTCGCGTGGCTGCCACGGGCACCTATGGCCAGCGGTGACGCGTTTGCCGCGGCATCGCTTCCAAAAGGGTTGGACCATTCTGGCAGTGTGGTTTGCGTGTTTCCGGCGAACGGCTTCTCCAGCCGCCCGGGGCTCTCAAGAAGAGAATCGTGGCTTATCGCGCGTCGTTGGTCATCAAGTGGGAGCGGATCAACTGGCGGGGGCGGATCGAAGCGTGTCGACGCCGGCATCGGCTGTGGCGAGGGCAACCTTTGAAGCGGGGGATCGATTGCGTCGGCAGAGAGGCCTGTTCGTGACGCGAGCATACCGAATGCCAGCATCAGCAGTGTCACGCGACACGATGTCGCCAAACAGGATGCAGCGGCCCGAACAGGGCTACTGAATAAGAGAGTGCTACCGTACCAACGGCGCCAGCATTCTACGATCGGCTGCATGACGACGCCCCAAGCAGGTCAATATCGAAGGCCGGCGCCGAGCATGATCGTATCGTCGGGTTTGAAGGGCAGGGGGCCACCGACGAAAAGCACCTCGCGGTCCCAAACGTAACCAGCTTCCAGAAATCCGGTCAGACCGCCATGCGCGCGAAACTCCAGGCCCGTGGCCACGCGCAGATCATTGATGTCAATCCGGTCATCCACCCCATCGTTTTGACGCCGGATGGTCCAGGATCCGAGCCCGTATTCACCTCGCACGTACCACCAAACGTCGGTGTTGCCGATCGTGGTCCAGCGTTGCGCGATCTTGGGATACGGAAAGACCAGTTCCCAACGGGTGTCTTCGTTAGGGGTCCAGGTAAGACCGCCTGCCGGCAGCAGTTTGACGTTCACACGATCGAGATAAACAACACCGAACGAAACGGCAAAGCGGCTCGTAAAGTGGATCTCGGCCAGCCCCCGACTAATGACACGGATGCTGTCTGAATTCGTGGCTCGAAAGTCGCTATAAACGCCAACACGGGCTCCAAGATCGCCGCTGAGCCACGAGGTGATCACCGGTTTCCAGCTCGCATCGAGATAGGCGTCATAAAGTCGTGGCGGAAGCGGTGTGAGCGCCGGCGGCGTATCTGGTCCGTCGAGCAGATGAAACGTGAAGCCCGGTGTGATCAGAATGGGTGCGGGATTGTAGAAAAACGGAAAAGCCACCGACACGTTTGTATCGATTGTGTGAATGTTGAGCCGATCTTCTTCCGATCCGTCGCCGGCCACCCAGAAGTAATTCAAACGCACGTCGTGGATCGCACGAAACGGCTTGGCCACCGTTCCATCAGGACGAATCACGCCATCCTGCGGATAAATTGGTGTCGTTTGCTGTTGCAACGTGGGGTCGGCGTATGGATCCCACGGAGCGGGCGTTAAGGGGGTGGTGGGCTGAATGGTGCCGTTGAGTGTCACGGCGGGCGGCCCAGCGCCGGGGATCGGGCTGTTGGGGTTCTGGCTCAACGGCGAAGGGAACTGAACGCGCTGTCCCCATGCCGCAGCGGCAACGGCAGACCAAACGGCCAGCGTCGTCACGAGGTTTCGCGCTATCATGGCCGTGTTCAGGACATTCCCCTCCATGAATATCTCACTACGTCCCGGTTGCTTTGGCGGCCCTGTTTTTCTCAGCCGCGCGCAGCATGCGCCCCCGAAAATGCGATTCAAGCTGCCGTATTATCGACACAGCCCAAGTGGGTCAAGATCGGTTTTTACACCCGCGATCGCGCGATCGCCGATCGTAAGTCAGGGATGCATGCCAGCAACGCGGAAGGTTACCTATTTGCTGGTCGAAACAACGCCCGTGAGGAGCGAAAGCTTGGTGGTCTGGGGGAATGCGGCAAGCGGCGATTTCACTCGGCTGCCCGCTCTGGCCATGCTCGGAAAATCGCTACAATAATTGATAACGCTGTAAAATTTTGGTCCAGCGGTTGCCTTGTAGCAGTCGCTGTTGGGGCGCTTATGGCCGGCATGGCATCGTAGATTTGTTGCGCGGGTGCTGTCCGGCAAGCGGTGCATTCATTTCAACGGCGGCATGTTTGGCCGGTGCCAACGTTCTGCTCATCGAAGGAGATTCAGCCATGGCAAAAGTAGGCGTGGTTCTCAGCGGATGCGGTGTGTTCGACGGTAGCGAAATCCATGAGGCGGTTGCCATGCTTCTGGCCCTTGATCAGCAGGGGGCTGACTACCAATGCATGGCGCCGCGAAAAGAACTGGAAGTTGTCGACCATCTCACCAAGCAGCCCGCCGCAGAGAAACGCGACGTATTGGCCGAGTCGGCACGCATTGCGCGAGGCGAAATCGTTAATCTGTCGGACGTGAACGTATCTGACTACGATGCGTTCGTCTTTCCGGGCGGGTTTGGCGCGGCGAAAAACCTTTGCACGTTTGCCGCCGATGGTGTCGACTGCACCGTCGATTCGGATGTTCAACGGCTGCTGGTAGAAGCGCAGGCGGCTGGCAAACCGATCGGGCTAGCCTGCATCGCACCGGTGATCGCGGCGAAGGTATTTGGTCGCACGCTCTCACCTCAACTGACGATCGGTCACGATGCTGCGACCGCTCAGCAGATCGAGGCCATGGGAGCCCGCCATCAGCCTTGCGACGTAGATGATGTGGTGGTGGATGCAAGCAACCGTATCGTAACCACGCCGGCGTATATGGAAGCCGAGAGGATCGGTCAAGTTTTCACAGGCATCGCCAAGCTTGTCGCCAGCGTCTTGCAGCTTGTCGAACAGCCGGCAAGTGTTCAATAGAATGCCACGGTTTGTCCCCAGCGGGCACTGCCGGGCTTCTGCGCTGCGGTTCGATTGGACGCTGAGCGTCGTTAGGAGGCATCTACTGCACCGGCAGCCGATCGGTGTGTGCCTCGATCTCGCCACCTGTTCGGTTTTGCGTCGGGAGGACGTTCTTAAAACAGGTCCGGCTGCTCGGCCAACGGCGGATGCTGGCGATCGCGGTCTGAAAGAATCGCCTCGTCGGGAGCGATTCCCCAATCGATGCCCAGAGTGGGATCGGACCATAAGATGCCCCGTTCCTGGTCGGGTGCGTAATAGTCGGTCACCTTATAGATCACTTCCGTGTTCGGCTCCAAGGTGACAAAGCCGTGAGCGAAGCCCGGCGGGATCAGAACTTGGCGCCAGTTTTCCTGGCTCAACACCACACTCACATGTTGGCGGAACGTTGGTGCGTTGCGGCGGATATCAACTGCCACGTCAAGAATCGCGCCGCGGACGACTCGCACAAGCTTCGCCTGCGCATGGGGCTCGATCTGGTAGTGCAGTCCACGTACCACACCACGCTCGGCCGATAGCGAATGATTATCCTGCACGAAATCCAGTTCGATTCCTGCTTCGGCCAATGCTCGTTTGTTGTAGGTTTCTGAAAAGAAGCCGCGATGATCGCCGAAACGTTTCGGCGTCAGAATCTTGACTTCGGGAATGTCGCTTGAGAGAACTTCCATCTCGGTTGGTCCGGCAATGTTAAGGCACTGGCCAAGGCATCCTGCCACCGTTGCAAAACGTGTGCGAAACGGCGGGCAGGAAACCGTATATTACTTTGCGCTGTGAGTGCAGAAAAGCTGCGGCTCCGGTGGCCGTGTCGTACGTGGGCAAACCGTTGGCCATATACGCAGCGCAAACCATTTCGCAACCGTAGCGTCGTGCCGATTCCACGACATCCGATGGTGAAGGCCAATGCCTCGCAACGAATCAACCGCACGGCCGGCGTTGTTAATGGCCGGCATTCCGGAACAAAACAATGCCATTTACCACCGAATTCGCTTTGCCGTAGGCGACCCCGTTGCTCTGATCGAATTGCCGGAAGGGCCGTTTCGAGGCTCGGTCTTGATACTTCGCGACATCGAGATGGAACGAGCACGGCGGCAAGCACGCGTCGACCGCGTGGCCTGCCCGGCCGATTTTGCTCCGGACGAGGGGCTTTCGGGCGATCGGGAGACGGCTACCGCGCAAGCGGCTACCGAGCTGCTACGGCGATGCGGCGTTCGGCGCGTGGTGGCCGACCGCACACTGCCGCTGTTGTTTGCCGATATGGTATCCCGTGCGGGAATCGATATCGACTGCGATCCGGCGTTGGGTGTTGCAGAGCGTCGTTCCAAAGATGCGCAGGAGATCGCCTGGCTGAGAGAAGCTCAAGCCGACACCGAAGCGGCCGTTGCCATGGCCTGTCGATTGATTTCGGGGGCAAGCGCACGAGCCGATGGTGTGCTGATGGTCGACAATCAGCCACTGACTTCAGAACGTGTCCGATTTGAAATCGACGTGTTTTTGTTGAAGCGGGGCTATCTCAATCCGACCTCGATCGTCAACGGTGGGCCTGCCGCGGCTGATTGCCACGATGTGGGCAGTGGGCCATTGCGCACCGAGCAGCCGATTATCATCGACGTGTTTCCTCGAAATCGCCAAACGCGCTACCACGGCGATTGCACGAGAACGGTTGTGCACGGCCGCATCGATTCGCAGATTGAACGGATGCATGCTGTCGTGGTCGATGCCAAAGCCGCAGCCATTGCGGCAACGCGCGCAGGCGCCACCGGCGAACAGGTTCATCAAGCGACCACGGCAGTGATTCGGCAGGCCGGTTTTTCGGTCGGACTTCCACCGGTCGACGCGCCGGAGGATTACTGCGCCATGGTTCACGGCACCGGCCATGGCGTGGGGCTCGATGTCCATGAGCCACCCCTGCTTGATTTCGGCGGTCCCGAGCTCGTAGTGGGCGATTGCCTGACGATCGAGCCGGGCCTTTATTGCCGTGCCTTAGGGGGCATTCGCGTCGAAGATATGGTCGTTGTCACTGCCGAAGGTTGCGACAATCTGAACACGCTACCCGAGGGGCTCGCATGGTGATCGCACGTCGGGACGACAATGCGCAAGCGACGCCAGAAGGTGAGAAAGAAAAGAAACGCCTTTGCCAGTGGGCGATGCAGGGCTCGAACCTGCGACTTCTGCCTTGTAAGGGCAGCGCTCTAGCCAACTGAGCTAATCGCCCGCGTCAAGCAGCCGTTTTCTACCGCTAACTGGCCGCTTGAATTGCAACAAATCGTAACGGCGTCAACCAAGTCGTGTCAATTCACACCTCGGCTTCCTGATTCATCACGCGATGCTCTTGACGCCCCGCTATAATGCCCGCTCAATGACGCACCCGTAGCATGTCGCGGACCGAACCAAACATCAAGGGTTGATGTTGGTTTTTACCGGCGAGCGCACCCACCTGTTAGGAGCTACCTTGATTTCTGTGCTGGAGCTTTTGGTGTTCACGCTTCACCTGATGGCGGTCGATATAGCGGCCGTATTGCCGCTGGTGTGCGTCGCACTCTATTGGTACGAGCGAGGTACCGGCATCGCGGCGGCTGGGCTGCTTGGTCGTCGATTGGCCATCGCTTCGATTATGATGCTGCTCACCGGCGTGCTGCTTGGTTTGGCCGCTGCGCTGCTGCTCACTGTTGCAGGCGACGACCGCTTTATGGATGGGCTGCGCCGTATGCCGCC
>WGDQ01000709.1 GCA_015493185.1 Planctomycetaceae bacterium | reverse complement strand
TATCGCAACTGTTCGAAGGGGCTCAAAACGCCCCCTACCGCCGGAGCTGCATTGCTGCTCATCACAGGTCATCCTTGACCAAAAACAGAGGAACCGTGGAGGGGTGTTGACGATACGGTGCAAAAAAACGGGCTAGCGAACACGGCCGATTGCCAGAACAACCACCGGTTGCCGCCAACGTATGGATTTTATTCCCATTCTCCGCTGTCGGGTCTTCTCTGCTATCGACCAACCGGCGGCTTTCATGACAGTTGGCCTTGGTCTTGAGAAACAGACCATAAAGGCGCTGTCGGCCACCTGCCGCTTTTCGGCATGTATGCCATTGCCGACCGACGGGGCGGATTAGGGGGCACGGATTGTAGCTGTGGCCGAGAAATGCCGCAATGCAACCATTGGCGCGACATCGGTTTGCTCGGTTTGTCGGTCATTTGACAACGTTGAGCGGTTTGCCCCGGCGCCATGCGGTTTTTTTCGATTCGAATCGGGTTCGAATGCCGCTCGCCGGGAAATCTGCCGCTGTGTGAAAGAGGCCCCTGCGGGTTGTCCGGCAGGTCGCCGGTCAACGGGCCCGGTAATGGATCGCAACGTGGCCGGTGATTGGGCACGTGGGCCACTCACACCCACTAAAGGCTCGATCGTTCGTCAGGCAGATAGCGGGCAGATAGATCGTGCCACACAAAAGAAACGCCACGCACGGCGAGTGGACGCGGTGCAAAAAACCGTTATGCGCCGAACGCTTGCCCCGACTGCTTGGAGCGTGTCCGCACGCAAAGCTTCGCAGGCCCGCTATTCGCCCTATTCCTCCACTCCGGACGCCGGAAGATCGGATGCGAGCGGAGTGGATAGGGGAGCCTTCGCTTCAAAAACATCCGAAATGCCGGTATCGGGACATTGAGACAATCGGATGACCAGCACCTTTTGCGTGCCCGCCGGGCGCGAGTTGCGGAAAAACTGGTAGCCCAAGCTGCCGGGTCGGTCGGGCATGGCTGAAAGAAACAGCATTTCGCCCGCCGCCAGATCGACGGTCAAACGCAACTTCTCGTAGCTTTGTTTCGGACGAGCCAGTTCCAGGCCGTATCCGCCATCGATCGGCACATACGTTTGGCGTGCTTGTCCGTGATGGATTTCGGGCAACAGTTCGAGGCGCGCTCCGTCTTCCCACCGATGGGCCGTCAAGGTGAAGACCGCCTGGGCATTGTAGTAGGTTTGCCCTTTCACGCGACCGTCCATGTTTGTCAGTGTCGAAAGCCGTTCGAGCACGTCGGAAGCCACCACGCGGCTTTCCATTTCTGGGCGAATTTGTAAATGCCGATGCCGCACTTGAGGGGCTGTTTCGGGCAGTTGCGGTTTTCCCACCACTGGCAATCCGGCGGCAGGGTCGGAATCGTCGCTTGTGGCGCCGTCGGGGTCGGTGGGGCGTGCTGCTTCTTCGATCGGGGTCGCTTTCTCCTGCTGCAAAAGCTCCTGCAACGCGCGAGGAATCTGTGGACCGCACACGCCCGCGCGAAAGCCGTTTCGCGCCAACCGCAATCTCAAATCGCTGGGCAGCACATGCTCATCGACATCTTGCCACAGTCGTTCGTGTGCGGGGTCGTCAGACGGAATACGAATAAACCACAGGTCCAGCACAATGCTGTCGTCCGACATGCGAGCCGGTGCGAGAAGTTGGTGCGCATCGGATTGCACCTTGCCCGCGCATCCGCAGATCAGACAGGGCAAAAGCACGATCGGAATGCAGGGTGCAACTTTTGCCATTGCCGGCGAAACACTTAGAAGAAAAACGAAAGCGACATGACCGGCCGTGCCCACGCGCGAACGATCTGCATTTTCAGACCGCGCTGCCGGAATAGGGCACGCCCTCAAACACAGCCCAGCCAAACCGCGGCAGCCGCCAGATGCCCCGCAATGCATCGTCGAAATGCATCGTTGCACAGGGAGCGGCTCGTTCGGCCGGACGGATACCACCGATGCCGCGGGCCTTTTGTCGGCCGAACCTTAGTAGCGAGCCCCTGCGGTGTCAACGGCCGATTCATCGCACGCGCACAGCGTGAAAAGGCGCAATGCCGAAAGGACAGAGCCCTCCAGTCAAAAAGCGAAGGGCACGGCAAGCGGACACGCTGAGCAGACCAGGCAAGGCGGAGCAGAACGCTGAATACGGACGGCAGACGGTCGCGCTGTTTTTTTACCAGTCAGGCCGGGGTCGGTGGTACGCGCACCAGCTTTGGTCGTCGGACCCGCAGGCCGAAAACAGCGCCATGCCGCGCCCGCAGCTCGGAAAAAGAGCTGTGCAGAAAGGCGTGGGTTTCTCTGGGCGGGTCGAGACTTAGCCAGCGACGGGCCAGTGCCTCCATGGCCGTGTCGTAAGCCTTCTGCGAAGGTCCGTGAATGTAGCACGTTCCTTCGTGGCGGCGCAAATCGCCATTGAACTGCGGACTGATGTGCCACAGCTCGTGCACCACGGTGGTCAGCTTTTCTTGAAAGCTATGGTTCAGAAATCGCGGCAGGTAAAAGGTGAGAATATAAAGGAACTCGCGCCCCTGCTCATCGTAGATGCGTTCGATTTCCCACCGCTGGCCGTGTCGCACCTCGTACGTGCGACCGCCTTCGAACCGCAGCGGCATCAGCGAGGCCTGCAAACCGTGCAGCGAGCGGCTGCGGGCTTGCGCGTAGCTGACCAGCACGCGCTCCATGTCGATGTGCCGCAATTCGTCCAATCGCGACACAAGGTCGTTGCACAAACGCCGCATGGCCCGTGTGAAATCGAAGCCCGCTTCACAAACCAGCGACGATTGCCGGGGCACCATGGCTTCCATGCTCCGAGAAAATTGCGAGATCGTGACCATGCGCGCCCCCCGGCGTGCCTGGCCAAACGCGAGTCAAGTCGCGTGTTTTCTCGTCGATCGGCCGATGCGCCTCGGCGCACCTTTTCCGACCGTTTGCAGCGGCGGCTGCCAGAGCTCCTTTTCAGGCCGATCGAATCGCGAGAAAAGAAACGAGAGGGTCGGCGACTATCGGATTCACGACGCGTGACCGTCCGCAAGGTGGAACCACCGCGGCGCCGGTTGGCCAGCGACAGGAGCGGCCGAGACCGACGCGGCACGCGCTCCGCCTTGCCGCGATCATGCGTCTTTCGACGATTGCTCGTCGTCGTTTTCCGATGAAGCCGCGTCGCTCGTGGCCTCAGACGCTTCTTCCGCCTCGGCGCTGGCCAGCACGTCGTTCTCCGCGGCCGGCTGTTCCGCCGCCGTATCGTCGTGTGCCGTTTCTTCGGGCGTGGGTTCTTCGTCGGTAAACGCGGGCGCCTGGCTGGTTTGCCGTTGTCGGTCGTTTTTGCCGACGAACTCGAGGATGGCCTGAGTGCCGGCATCGCCAAGGCGAGGCTTGGCCAACCGCACGATGCGCGTGTAGCCTCCCGGGCGGTCGGCATAGCGCGGGGCAATTTCCTCGAACAGTACGCGAACGGCTTCTTTGTCGCGGAGGATCGAAGCCACGCGGCGGCGGGCGGCCAGTGCCGGGGCAATGGCCTGATTCCATTCGTACCACTGCTGGCTTTGCCGCCACGAACGCCAGGCTTCTGAATGGCGCTCGGCATTGGCGGCGTATTGCTGCGCGGCTTCCAACGATGGAAGTGCCTTTCGAGCAATGGTCACGCACTTTTCGACGAGCGGTCGAACTTCCTTGGCCTTTTGCAGTGTGGTGACCACGCGGCCCTTGATCTTGGGCTTGTTTTCCTCGAACTCGGCATCTCGCTCCGTCAGAATCAGGCTGCACGCCAGATTGCGGAGCATGGCCTTACGGTGGCTAGGCGAACGTCCTAGAACGCGGCCTTTTTTTCGGTGTCGCATGGCTACAAAATCGCGAAAGGGGTTTTTTCTTGAGGTAGATTCGAGATCGCACGGCAATGCGAAAAAGCGGTTGCTCCGCTCCGGGTTGCAACGCGACGACATCGTGGCTGCATAGGGCCGTGCTTCCGAGCGGGACGAACCCGATGCCCGCGTCGCGAAGCGGCCCGTTGCCGGCACCAAAGGCTAACCGACGGAACTGGAAGCAGGCAACTTCATACCCAGCCGCAACCCCAGCTCGGAAAGCTTCTCACGCACTTCGGTAAGCGTCGTGTCGCCAAAGTTGCGAACCTCGAGCAACTGATCTTCAGTCTTGGTCACAAGATCTCGCACGGTGTGGATGTTTTCCGACTCCAGGCAGTTGGTGGCACGCACCGAGAGATTCAATTCCGAGATGTTCGTGTTCAGCTTGCTTTCCAGGGCCGCGTCGCTGCCAGACGAGCCGCCGCTGCGGCTTTCGGCGTGGATGGCCGGCCCAAGCTCGGTGTACTGAACAAACGGGTTCAGGTGCTTTCGCAGAATCTTCGATGCCTCGACCAGAGCCAGCTCAGGATTGACCGTGCCGTCGGTCCAAATCTCCAACGTGAGGCGGTCGTAGTTGGTCTTCTGCCCCACGCGGGTTTCTTCCACTTCGTACCGCACGCGAACAATGGGGCTGTAAACGGCGTCGATCGGGATGATGCCGATTTCCTGCACGTTGGGGCTGTGCTCGTGGGCGGGCACGTAGCCGCGTCCGTTTTCGACCACCATTTCCAGGCCGAACGGCACATCGTCTGTAAGCGTGGCCAGCACGTGATCTTTGTTGATGATGTCGACCGTGCCGTCGGTTTCGATGTCGCCGGCGGTCACCACGCCGCGGGTGTCGCGTTCGACCAGCAGCACCTTGGTGTCGGGCGTGTGCTTTTTGAGCACCAGCGACTTTACGTTGAGCACGATATCCGTCATGTCTTCCACCACGCCGGGCAACGTGGTGAACTCATGCTGGGCGCCACGAATTTTGATTTGCGTGACGGCACTGCCCTCGAGGCTCGATAGCAAAATGCGTCGCAGGCTGTTGCCGACGGTTGTACCGAAACCTCGCTCGAAAGGCTCGGCGATGAACTTGCCGTAGGTCGATGTCAGCGTTTCCCGTTCACACTCCACCTTGCGGGGAAGTTCCAGACCGCGCCATCGGATACGCATGGGAAGCCTCCGTGAGAGACCGAATCACCGGATTGCAGCCTTCGAATGAGAAACCGGCGGAAAGCGCCTCGTTTCTCATCGTGCTGGCGGGAGATTGTCGTTATGGTCGGAAAAAGCCGCGATCGCGCCAAAACGAAAGTATTTAGGCGGCGAAACGCGAAAACAAACAAGTGGGAGGGCGAAACACTCTACTTCGAGCAAAGCTCCACGATCAACTGGGTTTGCACCGGTATCGAGATGTCGAACGCCTCGGGCAGACGTGTCATCTGTCCTTCAGGCAATTCACCATCGCTGCGGCTCAAAAAGTCGGGAACCTCGCCAGGGTGCTCAGCCAAATTGGATTTGACAATGTTGATGCTCTTCGGACGATTTTTCACGCGAATGACATCGCCCGGCTTGACCAGATAACTGGGAATATCGACGCGGCGGCCGTTCACCGTGATGTGGCCATGCGAAACAAGTTGCCGCGCTTGGCTGCGGCTAAGACCAAAACCCAGCCGATGCACCACGTTGTCCAGCCGGCGCTCCAGAAGGCTCATCAACGCGTCGCCCGTGTTGCCGGGCAACCGTGTGGCGCGACTGAAATATCCGCGGAACTGCCGCTCCAAGACACCGTAGTAGTGCTTCACTTTTTGCTTTTCGCGCAGGTGAATGGCATAGTCAGTAAGCTTGATGCGCCGCGACTGCTGCATGCCAGGCGGCGAATCGCGCCGGTCGATAGAACACTTGGGCGACTCGCAACGAGTGCCTTTCAAAAACAACTTTGTGCCGTCACGACGGCATAGCCGACAAACCGGACCTGTATAACGTGCCATGGGGTTTTCTTCGTCGAATTCCAAGCCCTACGCGAGGGGCGTCTCTGAATACCTTTTGTAGACTTTGAACAAAAAAGCCAATCGTGCTCGACCGGAGCGTGGCGGCGCCGGCCCTGTGCGTTTTATCTCTTCCGCTCTTCCGCCGCTCAGCGTCACTTGCCGCGAGGCAGAATGCGTACCCGCCCAAAAGCCAAACTGGCGTCGATGCGGCGTGCACGCTCGCATGCATGCTCTGCCGCAAGGCTACACGCGCCGCTTCTTGGGCGGACGACAACCGTTGTGGGGCAGGGGCGTGACGTCTTCGATCGATTTGATCGTCATTCCGGCAGACTGTAGCGCCGTGATCGCGCTTTCACGTCCGCTGCCCGGACCCTTCACTTTCACATCCAACTCTTTGACGCCGAACTTGGCGGCCTTTTCCGCGGCCTGTTGCGCGGCCATTTGTCCGGCAAACGGCGTACTCTTCCGGCTGCCCTTGAAGCCGCTGGTTCCGGCACTCGCCCAACAAAGCGTATCGCCCTTCAGATCGGTGATTGTCACCGTGGTGTTATTGAAGGTCGCCTTGATATGCGCGATGCCGGCCGAAACATTTCGGCGCGTCTTTTTTTTTCTGGTTTGCTTGGCCACTGCGCTGCTTTACTCCGTCACAAAGCACTCAAAAACCGAAAATATGCAATCCACAACGCCTACGCATCTCTTATCCGACGCCTATGCCGTCGAGCGTCTGATGCGAAGCGTCGATCATCAGCTTCGATAACCCGATCTTCCAACCACTGACACAACCACTCGTGACTATCGCAAGTCCTTGACGCCCTTCTTTCCGGCAACGGTCTTTTTAGGACCCTTGCGAGTACGGGCGTTGGTTCGCGTGCGCTGACCGCGCACCGGCAGGCCGCGCCGATGACGCAGGCCACGGTAGCAACCGATATCGCGCAAGCGAGCGATGTTCTGGGCAATCTGCCGTCGCAACTGACCTTCGACGACGTAGTCTTTGTCCAACAGCGCCGCGAGCCTCGCCAACTCGTCCTCATTCAGATTGCGGGCCCTGGTATGCGGATCGATTCCCGCTTTCTGACAAAGCTCGCGGGCCGTTTTCGGGCCGACACCGTAGAGGTATGTCAGCGAAACGACGGCGGGGCGATCATTCGGAATATCGACACCCAAAAGACGCGGCATCTAAACACCTCGGACTTGCTACTTGCGGGTTAAACTCGACCCAACCCGGTTCTGGTTTCGGTTTCGACTCTCGGGCCTGGACGACCCTATTATC
>WGDQ01000708.1 GCA_015493185.1 Planctomycetaceae bacterium | reverse complement strand
CGGCATGCGGTGGTTGGGGAGCCATGCCGCTGCCGATGCGTGGCGGGCGACGCGCTGGCTGTTGCCTTTACCTTTACTGGTACTGGCGGCCGGTCTTTTCGTGATCGCGACCGCACTGCCGCTAGCGCTGCTGTGCCTCGGCCGACTCACCGGGCATGAGCTGACGGATTACGTCGCGAAGCTGCCGCAATTTGATGGGCATGGTAACCACCACGCGGTGCGGTGCCACGTCGGCTTCGTCGCGCCAACCGCGGTGCCGCTTATCGAGCAGCAGCACGGCGGGAATCTGCCGGGTGCGTTCTTCCTGGCCGAAGCGATTGAAGGCCTCGACGGCCGGTTTGCCGACACCGCCGGTGCTGAAGATGATGGCATCGGCCGGCGGCTGGTCGTCGTCGAACCGCTGCATGGCCCGGTTCGGGTCGCTGGTGAGCAGCACGCGGTAGCCGGCCCGCTTGAGTCCGTCGCGCAGCAGGTCTTGCATCTTCGTATTGGCCTCGACGACCATCAGCGCTTGCTGCCGACCTTCGGCCGCGAGCATGGAAACCCAGCGGTCGCGATCGCCATTGGTGGTTGGTTGCGCTTCGGCGTCGGGCAATTCGTCGATGTCTTGCCCCGCCTCGACGCGTTTGGCCGCCACGTTCAGATCGACGAGCATTTGCGCCGGGGTTTGGTAGCGCCGGTCGACGTCGAGTTCCATTGCCTGGTTGACCACGGCCGCCACGACACGGGGAATGTCGGGATCGAGCTTGTGGATCGGCACCACTTCGAGATAGCGGGTTTTGCTCAACCGTTGGATGCGGTCTTTGGTTTCCTGAAGCGGCGGCTGACCGGTGAGCATGTGGTAGTAGATGCAGCCGAGAAAGTAGATGTCGCTGCGCATGTCGTCCTTGCGAACGCCGGTGGCCCGCTCCAATCCGGCATAGTCGATGGTTCGCGGATTGGGATGGTTGGCCAGCGCTTCGTCGCTGATGCGCTCGTCGGCCGCCGCCAGGCCGAAGTCGACCAACTTGGGTTGGCCGCGGCTGGAAATGAGGATGTTGCTCAGCTTCAGGTCGCGGTGGGCCACGCCGCGTTGGAAGGCGTAGTTGAGCCCGCTGGTAATGCCGATCATCAGCCGCGTGGCTTCCAACGGGTCGAGCTTTTTACGAAGCCGCATGAAGTCGCGCAGGTTGTGCCCCTCGACAAACTCCATGACCAGAAAGTGCGTGCGGCCCTTGGAGTAAACTTCGTAGATGGGCACGATGTTGGGATGCCGCAAGGTGCGTCCCATTTCGCCCTCGCGGACGAACTGTTCGGCGTGTGCGGGATTGTCGCTCCAACGCCGACGCAGCACCTTGAGGGCCACGACGCGACCGGTTTCTTTGTGGGCCGCACGGTAAACGCGCGCGAAGCTGCCTGCTGCCACAAGGTACAGCACCTTGTAGTCGCCATAGAAGAAACCGTTGCGCTCGCCCCGCAGCGCGCGATCCAATTGATAGTTGGTGAGCAACTCGCGCCGCAGCAGGAGTTGGGTGAACTCCTCGGGCGAGACGTTGCGTCTGCCGAACTCTCCCCAAACGCTTCGTAAGTCGCGATCGGTGACAAGATTGAGATCGATCAGCCGCTGGGCGATTTCTTCAGCGGATAGCTCGGCCATTGTCGGCGGGCCTGATGTGCCTTCTTCTGCATGGTTCCATGGGCGGGGTTTCGCGACCGGGCGATCTTGCCGGTGAGCGCGCGGCACGACGGTCTTCACTCAGCATACGTGGCCGCGAAGAATTTGCCGAGCAGTCGCGATAAAAAACCGTATTCTCATATGGTATTCGTGGCTCACGTCGTCCGCAATCCACCCCCCAGCGGTTGGGCAACGAAATTTCGAAAAAAGCGTCGGTCAGCCCAACCAAGCGAAGATTCGAGTGCACTCACGCCGCCTCGGTTTGGGGGCCAAAGGTCACGCGATGCTCGGCGCTCGGCGATTGCCTTGTAGGCCGCGCATGAGGAACCGGCCAACACGTTGGACACGCGCCTATTTCTTTCTTTTCGATGCCGCAGACGCCGTATCGGTTCGCTTCCGGTCGACACGCACCTCAGCGGCCCGGCCGCGCGACAGAGCAAGTGGCTTTGACGGACAAGAC
>WGDQ01000707.1 GCA_015493185.1 Planctomycetaceae bacterium | reverse complement strand
GCCGGCGTTTTGCCCAAGTCGGTTAGCGAGTCTTGCATGCAAACCGAGATCACCAGATCTTCGAACAGCACGGGACTGTTGGCGTGCCCCCACCAAACGGTATAAGCGCCGAAGTCGCGTTGCAGGTTGCGTCGCCAAAGCCGTCGGCCGGCAAAGTCGTAAGCGGCCAGCGTGCCCTCGCCGAAGTGAACCACCACGGTCTCTCCGTCGGTTGTGGGCGAGGGCGTCGCAAAATTGTGCAACCGGTGGAATTTCTGCCGGCCGCGCTTCGCCTCGCGAGGCGGCTGCTCCGGAGCCTCGACCACGGTTTGTCGCCAAACCACCTGTCCGGTGCGAATGTCGAGCCGCAAGAGATCGAGCGAGCGGTCTTCTTGCGTGGTGACGAAAACCGCATCGTTCCACACGATGGGCGTGCTATCGCCCCAACCGGGCAATTCGGTGTGCCACGCCACCCCCGAATCGACCCGCCAAAACAGCGGCAGGCCCGTTTCTTCGCTCGTGCTGTTCCAACGCGGTCCGCGCCAGTTGGGCCAGTTTTCGGCGCGAGCCTGCGTGGCCAACGACCCATTCGAACAACTCAAACAGCTCACGCAGCCCAAGCAGCTCAACCACACGACAACAGACCAACAGCGCCAAGACCCGCTGCGCCAGGCCCGCCGTTGTCTTTTCCAGCTTGCTCGCATCGAAACGTTCCCCCTTACCTTTTCTTCTGCATCCGAATTGTTGTTGTGTGTGGTGGCCTCGACGGTCAGGGGCGATGCGCGGGCAGGGCACCGTTTGCAAAACGGCCGAACGAGCCTACGACAGGCTCCCCTCTCAGGTTCTTTTTTTCCGGTCTCGCCTCTTCGAACAATCACGCGGCAGTCCGGCATGGCCGACAATTCACGTGGCAGACCGGCATGACCGACAATCACGCGGAAAGCCGTTATGGCGGTGGCCTGCGGCAATCGAGCGACGCTTTGTTGCCTCTCAGCTTCCGCTCAGTCCTCGCAAGATGAATCCTACGCCGTATGCCACGCCGGCGGCCACGCCTCCGATGGCAAAGGTTTCAAAGGCTGAAACCCAGAGCGATCGTCCCAGCACTTTGCCCTTCAAAACGCCGATCAGAAGAAAGGCCGCTCCGGTCGCTACGGCGCTGGCGACAAACGTGGCCCGTGGCGAAAGCCCGCCCGTTAGTAGAGGCACCAGGGGAATCGATCCGGCGGCCACGAATGCCGAAAACGTCGACAGCGCGGCCCGCAACGGATCGGGGGTCTCGCGGGGCAGTCCGAGCTCTTCGGTCAGCATCGTGTCGATCCACTGCTGATGGTCTCGCGTGATGACGTCGACAATTTGCTCGAGCAACTCGCCCTCGAAGCCCTTGCCCGCGAAAATTTGGCGAATCTCCTCCCGCTCGCCATCGGGAATGTGTTCGATGTGTGCCTGCTCCATGGCACGGGCCTGCTCGACCACCTGCCGATCGGCCTTCACGCTCAGGTAGTTTCCGGCCGCCATGCTCAGACCGTCGGCAAACAGGTTGGCCGATCCGAGAATGATGGCCACGCCCGCGGCCATGTCGGCACCCGCTGCTCCGGAAACCACGGCAAACGTGGTCACGGTGCCATCGACGGCGCCCAGCACGAAGTCGCCCAGGTACGAATGCTGTGTTGCCGCTGCTAGGCGTCGGGCGATTGCCTGCGGCGTGTGTTGATCTTTCAACCCTTCGGGAGACGGCTGCGGCTGGCTGGACATGCTCTCTTTGTATCTTTTTTGTGCGGACTGAAAATTTGCTGGGCGACCCGAAGAAAACGCCGCGGAGGTCCGCTTCAAATGCTTCTGCCCGCCGCGTCGCGCCGCTTTCTTTTTTTGCTACCCCTGCTACCCCTCGGGCTGCCGAACGATTAGAACCGAGCAGCCCGCATGATGCAGCACCTTGTCGGAGGTGCTGCCAATCAGCAGCCGCCCCAAGGGGCCCAAGCCGCGGGCTCCCATCACAATCAGATCGATGTGCTGGCCCTCGGCCACATCGAGAATGGCCTTGGCCGCGTGCCCTTCGGCCACGATGGGTTGCTGCGAGGCAAACGGCTGCGGCAACCGCTGTTGCAGACTTTGCAGCATGGCGAGCTTCTGGCGTTTTTCTTCTTCGTGTTCTTCGACCCACGCGCGGGCCATGGCTTCGCTTTGGGCGTCGCGAGCCGCCTCGCGCAGCCAGTCGGGCACATCGCCGGCAAGCAGCGATTCGATCACGGTCATCACATAACCGGTGGCGTGCTCGGGCCAGTGCAAGCGGCCGAGCAGTTTCACCGCCGCCTCGGCCGCGGGCGATTCGTCGTATGCCAGCAGGGCCGTGAACCCCCGCGCGGCTTGCGAAGCCACCCCCTTTGGCGAGCGAGCCACCAGAACGGGCACGCGGGCCGTGTGCACCACGGCCGTCGATACGCTGCCCAAGAGCACCCGCTTCAGCGGCCCCAATCCCCGTGCGCCAACGGCCATCCAATCCACCGCTTCTGCCTCGGCTGTGGCCGGCAGACCAATCTGCGGCGGCTGGTTGTCCACAACCGTCTTCACATTATCACGACGCGCCTGCGGGAGCTGATCGCGGGCCTGCTTGAATATCTGTTCGGCCAACGCCTCGCGGGCCCGTTGCACCCACTGCGGGTCGCCGCCATGGTCGCGAAGCCGCACCTCGGGCGGGCTGAAATAAAGCACCAACAGGTCGCTTTCGTCCGAAAGCATGGCCGCCTGCCGCAGGGCCTCGTAACCGCAGGGTGAGCCATCGAGGCCCACAAGTATCTTCATGCTCATGCGTTGGTGCTCCTCGATGTGTTGATGCTCTCTTTTTGTCGTTTGTGGTGAGGCTGACAGCGCTGCGGCAAGATGGACGGTCTGCTGAGAAACCCGCCTCGGCTGCGAGCAGTCGAACCACCGGGGACGGTCCCGCGTTGCCCGCAGTTCAACAAGTCCTCTCCCCGGGCACGCCTGCGACGGCGCCTGTTGGGCCGAGCGGCTTTTACCGTGCCTCTAATCCACAGGGTCAATTTTTAACCGACCGCTTTCCATCGACCGGCGGCTCAGGCGAGCGGCTGTTTGTACGGCTGCCCCGCTTGTTCCTGCACATAGCGAGGTACGGCATAGCCGGACAACCGGCGGCGAAGCTCCGCAATCAATTCGCGGCCCCGGTCGACCGGAACCTCGAAATGCGCGGCACCGGCCACGCGGTCGAGTTGGTGTAAGTAATATGGCAACACCCCCAAATCGGCGAGGCACTCACACAGCCAGTGTAGCGTTTCTACGTTGTCGTTGATGCCCCGAAGCAGCACGGCCTGGTTCAGCACCGTGATGCCGGCGTCCAGCAGTCGCCGCAGTGCGGCCGCCACGGCAGCGTCGATCTCGGCCGGATGGTTGGCATGCACCACAACGATGGGTCGCAAACGCGTATTGCGGAGCCAGCTCAGCAAATGCCGATCGACACGTTGGGGAATCACGATCGGCAGCCGGCTATGAATGCGCAATCGGCGGACGTGCGGCACGCGCTGCAATGCCGCGCAGAGGCGCTCTAGCGATGCGTCGGTCAGCGTGAGCGGATCGCCGCCGCTGAGGATCACCTCGCGAATTTGGGCATCGCTGGCGATCGCGTCGACCGCGGCCCGCCACGTTTCGGCTGGTGGTGCAAGTGTCTCGTAGGCGAAGTGCCGGCGAAAACAATAGCGGCAATGGACCGCGCAGGCCGATGTGACTACGATAAGGGCCCGCCCGGCGTATTTGTGCAGCAAGCCCGGCACCACGGTGGCCGCTTGCTCGCCCAGCGGGTCGAAACCGAACCCGGGATGCCGTACGGTTTCGTCGCCCGTGGGCAGCACCTGCTTGAGCAGCGGGTCGTGCGGATCGCCGGGACGAACGCGCGCGAGCCACTCCAGGGGCGCAAACACCGGGAAGTCGAGTTCGGCCTCGTCGCAAAAGCCCACGTCGGCCGCCTCGAGTCCCACATAGTTGAGCAGTGCCGCTCCGTGGCGAATGGCCCGTTTGAACGCCTGTTGCCACGGCACAGCGGCGGCGCCTCGGACGTCTGGCTCGCGCGGCGGTTGATCGGTTAGGATACGCACTGTATGAATCCGAATCAGCTCAGGTTCGGGGCCGCAAGCCAGCGAAATCGAGCCCTTGGCGCTGCAGACGCGTCCGTCGGCGCCGTGCTCTTCGCCTTTGCTGCGGTCAGAAACTTCGCACGACGTTCAACATAGCGTCCAGGCTTCGCTTCTCCCAGCAGGAATCGCGACGTGACCACTTACAAAACCGGTGATCTCAGAAAGGGACTCAAGGTCCAACTCGACGGCGACCCGTACTTGATGATCGAGTGCAATTTCGTCAAGCCGGGCAAGGGGCAGGCCATGTACAAGTGCAAGCTGAAGCACTTGATCAAGGGTACGGTCATCGACCGCACCTGGCGCAGCGACGACACGGTCGAAGGGGCCGATGTCGATGAGATCAAGGCCCAATTCCTTTACCGTCAAGGCGACAAGTTCGTATTCATGGACAACGAGTCGTTCGAGCAGTACGAGCTGTCCGAGTCGCAGGTGGGCGACGCGGCACGCTTCCTCAAAGAGGGCATGGTTTGCGACGTCGTGCTGTTCAACGGCAACCCGATCACGGTCACGCCCCCCAATCACGTGGTGCTCGAAGTCACCTATTGCGAGCCCGGCGTTCGCGGCGACACGGCAACCAACGTGAACAAGCCCGTACAACTGGAAACCGGCGCCGAAATCACCGCACCGGCCTTTGTCGACATCGGTGATCTGCTGAAAATCGACACCCGCACGGGCGAGTACATCGAGCGCGTTCGGAAAGAATCGTGAACGTGGCTATTCAGCCCGATGAAGCAACGGGGAAGGTCGACACGCGGCGAAAGATTCCCAACAGCCGACCGGCGTGTTTCCGTAGGCCCGCTTTTTTCAGATCGTCCGCCCTCGGACCGGGGGCACGAAGGCTTCTGACGGTTAGGTAGCTGCTCGTAAACGATTCCGCACCGCAGTCTGCTCGGCGTTTAACCCGTGCTTCGCCCCAACGCGAGGCTTACGGTTGCCGCCACAAACGGGGCCGAGGTGTCGAGGTGCCCGGCACGTTCGAGACGGCCGGTGAAAACTGCCCGAAGCTCCGGTGGGCCCCGGCTGCCGACGGTTTGCATGGCATCGTTCTGGTTACACGGGGTGAGGGTGCCGCGCCCAAGATGTTGCCGGCGTGCGAATCTCTGTGTGGTTTTTTTCAGGGGCAACTCGTCCGCCTTCCGGCGTTTTAGAGCAACCGGACAGAACCTCTAATTCTTGCGGAAAAACCGTCGGTCTCGGCTATTC
>WGDQ01000706.1 GCA_015493185.1 Planctomycetaceae bacterium | reverse complement strand
GTCCCACGGCTGCCGGGGCGGTGGTGGCCGTCGACCTGACCACCCGATCGTTGCTCTGGGGGTATCGCTATGCCACCTCGCGTTCGTTGAATGCGGTGATCGGTCGTCTGGGAGGCGTGTTCTACGGACGCCGCCGTTCGCCCGAGGGGCTGGACTATTGGATGGATGCCAATGCCGTGCTGGCCGAAGGAAAAGCCATTTGCACGCCGGCCGAATCGAACGCCATACACTGCATCGACCTGTTGGACGGATCGCTGGTGTGGATGCGTCCGCGGGAAGACAGCCTTTATGTGGCCGGTGTGGTCGACGGAGTGGTGTACCTGGTCGGGCGGTCGTCGTTGCGGGCGTTGCGTTTGGCCGATGGCGAAAGCCTCTGGGAGACCGGCTCGCGGCGCTGGCCCGAGGGGGCGATTCCTAGCGGTCGCGGTTTCTTGGTGGGCGATAAGTATTACCTGCCGCTCAGCACGGCCGCCGTGGGCACAGTCGACCTGAAAACCGGTGAGGTGGTGGCACTGTCGAAATCGCGCAAGGGCGAGGTGCCCGGCAATTTGATTTCTTGCCGCGGAGCGATCCTTTCGCAATCGGCCCGGCACGTCGATCGGTTTTATCAACTCGACGCCCTGCGGCAGGAGGTCGAGCAGCGGTTGGTGCAAAACCCTCAGGATCCGAAAGCCCTGGCGATGCGGGCCGAAATTCGTTTGCACGAAGGGCAGTTGGCCGATGCCCTCGACGACCTGCGCACGTCGTATGAAATGCGGCCCGATCCGCGGACGCGGCAACTGCTGGTGGAAAGCCTGCTCGAGGCGGTTCGTGCGGACTTCGCGCGCTATGCGTCGGCCGCCGAAGAACTGGCCGAGCTGATCGAACAGCCCGACGAACGCGCGGCGTTTTTGCGCACTGTGGCCGACGGATTGGCGCACGCGGGCCGACCGCTCGAAGCGCTCGATCGCTATTTGCAGTTGGCCGTTTCGTCGCGCGATCACGCGGCATTGGAGCAGGTAGACGCTTCGCTGTCGGTGCGTCGCGACCGCTGGCTTCAGGCACGCATCGGCCACTTGCAACAGCAGGCTACGCCCGCACAGCGGGCTGAGATCGACCGCCGGATCGCACGCCGCTTCGAAGAAGCACGCCGCTCCGAATCGCTCGATCGTTTGCGCCTATTCGTACGCATGTTCGCAACGCACCCCTTGGCGAACAAGGCCCGATGGGAACTGGCCGAGCGGCTGATCGACACCGGTAATTTGCTCGAGGCCGAATTGCTGTTGCGGCACGTGGAACTGCACGGCGATGCCGAGCAATCGCGGGCTGCTGCGGCGCGGCTTGCTGCGCTGCTCAACTCGGCCGGCCGTTTCGACGACGCGGCCGTTTATTACCGAAAGCTGCTCAAAGAACTAGGGCAGTTGGTTTGCCTCGATGGCAAGACGGGACGCGAGCTGTTCGAACAATTGCCCCCGGATAGCCCGGTGCGGGCCGCGCTGAAGCGCTCGCGTGCATGGCCCGTGGGCAAGGTCGAGAAGAAAGTGGCGCAGCGCACGACCGCCGTTTATCGATACTTCTCGTGTGCGTTGCAGGGCCCGCGAACGCCGTTTTTCGAGGGCTTGTCTGTCGAATTCGACCAGGGTCGATCGACGCTGATTGGACGCGACGCGTTGGGCAAAGAACGCTGGCGCGTGCCGCTGTTCGATAGTGTGCAGCGCCGTCAAATGGCCATCAACGCCGGTGTGTTGCACGGGGCGGTGGCTGGGCATTTGCTGGTTGTTTCGGCCGGCAACGATCTATTTGCCATGGATACCTTGGGCATCAATGGGCAGCCGCGGCTGTTGTGGCGCACCGAGCCGAAGCCTTCGCTGCCGGGCTTGCCGGTCAATCGGGCCGTACACGCCGGCCAAATCGCCCTGCCGTGGGGTGGGCGACGGGCCATCATTTCCGACGCCTACGGCCAACGCGCCGGCACGCTCGGGCCGGTGACCTCCGACTACGTATGCTTCCAGCGAGAAAACGATCTGGAGGCGGTCGACCCGATGACCGGTGCGACCCTGTGGGTACGCCACGACGTGCCATCAGGCGGCGACATTTGGGGCGACGACCAATACCTGTTCGTGGCGCTCGGCAACGAAGCCAAAGCCATGGTGCTTCGCCCGCACGATGGCGCGCTGCTCGGCCATCGGCCCGTGCCGGCCAGCAATGCACGCATGACGACCGTGGGGCGGCGATTGCTGGTTTGGAATGCGCGGCCGGGCAAAAATGGCGGGCCGGAGCTCTCGATCGAACTGATCGATCCTTGGGAACAACGCACGGTGTGGAAGCGACGTTTGTCGCCCAAGGCAAAAGCGCAAATCGTCGAGGGCCGCGCCGTGGCGGTGATCGAGCCCGAAGGACGCTTTCTGATGCTCGACCTCGAAGACGGTCGGACGCTGATCGATTCGCCGGTGGAGCCAGAGCCGCAGCTTCACGAGGTGTACGTGCTGCCGTCGCCCGATGTGTACGTGGTGGTGGCGAATCGGCCGTGGCGCAACAATCGCAACAACGTGTATGTGAACCCCGTGCCCGGCGGTCAGAACAACCCGCTGATCGACGGCCGTGTTTACGGTTTCGACCGTCGCACCGGAAAGCGCCGCTGGATGCAGGAGATCCACCGGCAGGGGCTCATGCTCGACCAACCGGCCGGCTTGCCGGTGCTGATTTTCGCCGCCCGCGTGTATGAGAAGAACCCCGTTGCCGGGCCCCGTGGCACCACCTACTACCCGGTGAAAATTCTCGACAACCGAACCGGGGCCGTTGTGCACGACGAGCGGGTGGCCAAGCACATCAGCGGTTTCGACATCTCGGGCGATTGGGAGCAGCGCCGCGTGGTGATCAAGCATATCCAGTCGACCATCGAGCTGACGATGACCGACCAGCCGGTGGAAACCACGCCCGCGGACGACGCTGAGAAAAACGTGAAAGAACCGGCTGATAAGCCCGGCGCCGATGTCGAACGCAAATCGAGCGTCGGCCCGATGCCGGCGGATGATGAGGGCCCGCCGACAGAGAGCCTCGAACCGCAAGACGGCGAGGCCCCCTCAGGCGCGGAAAAAACCGGCAATAAGGAGAATGGGAAAGGGAAAGAAGGAGAAACAAAAAGAAAGGAAAGCCGGCAAGGCACAACGCAACAAGATGCCACGAAGACAGGCCAGAGTTCTCCGGGCGATCAGCGCGACTCGGCAAGACGGGCTCCAGTGGTGGAAGCGAGGACGGCCGACGTAACGAGTGTTGGATCAACCGCACAGGAGCGGCCCCCTGCCCCGCCGGCGAAACCTCCGCGGGACGGTACGGCGCCAGAAGGCAAGGCTTCGGCCCCGGCTCGGGGCGCTGAGGCACCGGACAAAAGAAGCAGCGCATCGACGCCGCAAGCAGGCCGAGTCGACCACCCGCCCCGAGAAGATGCTTCGGACGCGACCACCAAGAAGGAGGAGAACCGCGCACCCGACCAAGACGCGGCACAACCAGAAAAGCGGCCGGCCGGGTCGAAAGCCGAGTCGCGGCAGCCCGTGCCGAGTCGGGAAACTCCTCTGCCCGACGAAGGACGATTGGCCCCGACGGGTACTTGAAATCCGCGATGCCGGACCGATGGCCGAACGTCAAATCCCGTCACCAAATGCGACTGATGTGGTGGCGCGCACAACATCCGGCCGGAATTCGGGCATAATGGCGGTTGGCACAACGGGCATGTTGCGGAGAGCACGTTGCCGTGTTCGTGACCGGCACAACCGTTTCTCGCCAGGTTACGTGCTACGTGCGCTTGTGCGTTTGAGCCGATGGCTGTTGTGTCCCGCTGTTGCTCGGTTGCCGCGGTTGAGTCATTTCATTTATGTGTTCCGCCTTGCCGCGGATGGGTACTTCATCGTCCGGAAACGATCCGTCGGCGTCGGCCGATTGCCATGCGAAGAACCAGCGGACAAAACGCGTCTGAACGGCCGAGACAACCGGTTTTTCCGCAACAATTCGAGGTTCTGTCCGTTCGCTCTAAACCTCACGTTTCGTTCGGTTCCCAGCTCCGCGGGCATTTTCGTCTGTTTCAACCCATGGTTCACTGCACGCAGCCTGTAACACGAACGATTGCCACGACCGGCCGGCGAGCGGGTGCGGCAGACGCGTTCGCGCGCCATGACAGCCTGGACGAGTACGACGGTTGGCGGATGCCCGTCGGCCAGGTTGTTGCTGGTTGTTGGCGCGGGGGTCGAGCAGCGCCGGGTGGCGCGTGGTTTGGCAGCGCCCGCTTGCAATGGTCGTTGCTGGTGGTGGTTGCTTGCGTTGGTTGGTGCGGCTCGACTGCCGAGACGCTTGGGGCCGACCGCGTTCTAGTGCAGCGATCGATCGAGCGCGGATTGGAGTGGGTGGCCGGCAGCCAGTCGCGGCTCGGGCATTGGACAGCCAACAACGGCCAGTACCCCACCGCAATGACCGCGCTGGCCGGCATCGCGCTTTTGGCCGAAGGGTCGACCACCACGCAGGGCAAATACGCCGAGAACATTCGCCGGGCGGTCGACTACCTGGTGAGTCGCAGCCGATCGAATGGCCTGATCGGCGATCCGGTGCGCGACAATCGTTACACGTACGGCCATGGTTTTTCGCTGCTGTTTCTATCGCAGGTTTTGGGCGAAGAAGAAGACCTGGACCGGCGCGAGACGCTGATCGACGTATTGACCCGGGGTGTGGAATTTACGTGTCAGGCGCAAACGAGCGCCGGCGGTTGGGGCTACGTGAGCGCCAAAGACGGGCACGATCGCGATGAGGGCTCGACCACCATCACGCAGGTGCAGGCGCTGCGCGGTTGCCGCAATGCGGGCATTCCGGTGCCCAAGGAAGCGATCGACCGGGCGATTGCCTACATCAAGGGCTGCACGTTGCCCGACGGCGGTGTGCAATACAGTTCGCAGGGCGGCGGCGCGCGGCCGGCCATCACGGCGGCGGCGATCGCCTGTTTGTTCAACGCCGGCGACTACGACAGCCAGTTTGTGCCGAAATTGATGAGCTATTGCAAAAAGAACCTGGGCAACATTCTCAACCGCGGCTTCGGCCACTGGCATTACGCGCATTACTACTACAGCCAGGTCATGTATCGCGAAGGCGGGCAGGAGTGGAAAGAGTATTACGACAAGGTGGTGAACAAGGTGCTCAACGAACAAAGCCCCGACGGCTCGTGGAGCCAGGGCTACATCGGTCCGATCTACACGACGGCCATCAATCTCACCATACTACAATTGGAGAATGCGGCCCTGCCCATTTATCAGCGCTAGGCTGTCGCGATACGCGGAAGCGCCGGCGTTTCGCGTTTTGATCGGGCAGTGCAACGCGGCGGCAGCAGGCCGCATGAGGCAACGGCATACCGGCCCCGGCTGGGGCGCTTGCCGGCGCGACCTCGGGAACCATCGACACGACCCACACGACCTACAACACTTCACGACCAGAATCAGGATCGTTGCATGAACGCGGAGCACTCGGTTTCCATTCCTCACGACGCAGTGGGCAAGTTGGCCGCCGCGCGGGAGAAGATCGCAGAGCAGTTGGGTCAGATCATCGTCGGGCAAGACGAAGTGATTGAAGAACTGCTCATCTCACTGTTCAGCCGGGGCCATTGCCTGTTGGAGGGCGTGCCCGGTTTGGCGAAAACGCTGATGATCAGCACGCTTGCCCAAACGCTGAATTTGAGCTTCAGCCGCATTCAGTTCACGCCCGACCTGATGCCGGCCGACATTACGGGCACCGAGGTGATCGAGGAAAACCGCACGACCGGCGCGCGCGAGTTTCGTTTTATCGAAGGCCCGATTTTTTCCAATGTCGTGCTGGCCGACGAGATCAACCGCACGCCGCCAAAAACGCAGGCGGCGCTGCTCGAGGCGATGCAGGAGCGCCAGGCCACGGTGGGGCGAGTGCGGCACCAACTGGCCGACCCGTTTTTCGTGTTGGCCACGCAAAATCCGATCGAGCAGGAGGGCACGTACCCGCTGCCCGAAGCGCAGCAAGACCGTTT
>WGDQ01000705.1 GCA_015493185.1 Planctomycetaceae bacterium | reverse complement strand
GTTTCGCCGAAGGCGTCGCCACATTGGCACAGCGCATCGAGCCGCAGTTGGTGCTCATCAGCGCCGGGTTCGACAGCCATCGTGACGATCCTATCGGCTCGCTCGGACTGGAAACCGAAGATTTTGCTTCGCTGACCGACATCGTCATCGAGATGGCAAGCACCTATGCCGCTCGGCGTGTCGTCAGTGTTTTAGAGGGCGGATACAACACCGGCGTTTTGGCCGGCTGCGTCGAAACCCACTTGCGTCGGTTGCTCGCCGACAACGGTTCCCCCGCCGGGTCGTCTTGAACAAAGCCCGAGCTGGTGCGACGATTACGCTTGCCGCCGCAGTTTTTCATCGGGCACGTCCGCCAAGGCCACCGCCGACCGCTGGGGCGCGCCGTTGCGGCTCGCACACTGTTTTCTATCGAATTCTGTCGAGCAGCGTACTCGCACACGGCACGTCGCGGCTGAACCCGCGGCGCTCGGCCGAGCCCAGCAGCGCCACGCCCGACCATGACCTGGACGATAGCATATAAACCGAGCCCGCCAGCGATTTCCTTGCCCCGCGGCACCACACGATACGAAACGCCCGATCCGATTCTCATCAGAAAAAGAAGTCCATCATGGATGCCGAACAACGCGAAAAGCTCTTGGCCGATGTCGAGGCCTACTGCACCGAGCTAAGGCCGATCGAAGAACTCTGCTACATCGAGCATCGCCGCAACGAACAAACCATCGAGCTGGCGCGCAAATACGACATTCTCTCGATGCCCATTCCCACGCAGTACGGCGGTCGCGGCGCCGACGTGCCCACGTATCTCAAGGCATTGGCCCGCATCGGTCGCGAGGGCACCGGCGTACGCACTTTTTTTTCAGGGCACGTTTCCATCGGCCAATATCCCATCTGGCGCTATGGAAACGAGCAGCAACGCCAGCACTACCTGCCCAAGGCCGCGCGGGGCGAAATCATTCTGGCCTTCGGGCTCACCGAACCCGATGCGGGCTCGAACCCGCGCGAGCTGACCACCACCTACCGCCGCGAGGGCGACCACTTTCTGCTCAACGGCGTAAAGTATCTGATCTCCAACGGCACCATCGCCGACGTGGTGATCGTGTTCGCCTATCCCGAAACGCCGCACGACGACCAGCGGAGAATGAGCGCCTTCATTGTCGAAACCGCCGGACCGACGTTCGAACGAGAAGAACTACCCTCCAAGTTGGGCATGCACAGCGCCGACACTGGCATGTTCCAAATGAACGACCATCCGGTGCCGCTACACAACATGCTGGGCGACGAGGGCCACGGTTTTCGCATCGCCATGGGCACACTGGTTTCCGGGCGTTTGAGCGTGGCGGCCGGTTGTTTGGGGGTTATCGAAGACTGCCTGGCCGAAGTGCTCGACTACGGCAAACAGCGACACCAACATGGCAAGCCGATCGCTCGCCATCAACTGGTACAAGAGCATCTGGCCTCTATCGAGCTGGCCCGTGCCGCTTCGGAAACGATCATCGACCGCGCGGCCGAGGCCAAGCAACGCAGCGACGACGCTCCGGACGACCGCGAGCTTTACAGCCAGGCCGATGCATGGGCGGCCAAAGCGAAGCTGTTCGTCAGCGGCGCGGCCTGGGATGCCGCCGATCGGGCCGTGCAGGTGTTCGGCGGCCGCGGTTGGTCAGAGCTATACCGCGTGGGTCGCCACCTTCAAGACGTGCGCGTGTGCCGCATCTACGAGGGCACCGACGAAATCCTCAAGCTGAAAATCGCCGCGTCGCTCTTGGGAAAAGACTATGCCGCTTTCCAGTGAGAAGGTGTCTTCAAAAATCGCCTCCAGCCCCCACACTGTGAGCAGGCGATCGTATCAAGGAGCGCGAAGCGGGCGAAGCAGGCGAATCCTCCTTGGACTTGATCGACGCAGACCGACGACCGGACGGTCGGCTCGCTCGCGATCGAAGCTGCGGTTGGATGTTGAAGACCCCTTCTACTTCTAGGCCCCGCACCGTTCAGCTTGTCACGTCGGTCAAATAATTCAATCGCCCGGTGGCGTCGCCCAGCGTGTCGGTCTGTACGCCGAAGATGTCCAGCATCGACAGAAACAGATTGGTCATCGGCGTCTCTTTCGGATACCGCACATGACGTCCCGAGCGAATCGCCCCGCCACCTCGGCCGATCAGCAGCACGGGCAAGTCGTCGTGATTGTGGCGGTTGCCGTCGCCAATGCCCGACCCGTAAACGATCATCGATTGATCGAGCAGCGTTCCGTCGCCTTCTTCGATCTCTTGCAGCCGACGCACGAAATACGCGAGCTGTTCGACGTGGAAACGGTTGATCTTGGCGATTTTTGCCTGCTTCTCCGCGTCGCCGCCGTGGTGCGACAGGTGGTGGTGCCCCTCGGGCACTTCGATCATGCGGTAGCTACGGTTGCTGCCTTCGTTGGCCACCATGAACGTGGTCACCCGCGTCACGTCGCTTTGGAATGCGAGCACCTGCAAATCGTACATCAGCCGAATGTGCTCGCCGTAGTCGCGTGGGATGCCCTCGGGTTTGGGCATCTCGGGCCGCTCGAGTGCAGCCAGCCGCTCGCTGCGTTCGATGCGCTTTTCGATGTCGCGCACCGCGTAAAGATATTCGTCCAACTTGCGGCGGTCTTTGGGCCCCAATCGGCTCATCAGCGACCGCGTGTCTTCGGCAACCAAGTCGAGAATGCTCCTGCGATACCGATCGCGCCGCATCCGCGCGGCCCGCGCTTCGGGCGAAAGGTCTTTGCCGAAAATCCGTTCGAACACGGCCCGCGGGTTGTGCTCTTTCGCCATGGGCGTCGACGGGGTTCGCCAGGAAATGTTGGCCGAATACGCGCAACTGTATCC
>WGDQ01000704.1 GCA_015493185.1 Planctomycetaceae bacterium | reverse complement strand
TTTCTTTGCTTTTCATTCTGACGGTGTGCATTCGAGGCCGCCCGCCCCCCGGCCATGCCGAATCGCAGAGAAGCTGCGCAATCGATCACGGCTCCGCCGCGCGAGGTAGTCGGCGAGCTCTGCCCGAGGCTCACTTGGTTATGGCGCAAGCTCCGCGGCCCACCTATTTCGGAAAAAGAAAACAAAATGGGTCCGATCGCCCTGCTAGCATGCATATTGCCCCGCCTCCCAGCAGCACGACAGCAGAGCCAGCAAGTTGGCGAGCCGCCGGTGTATCTGCCGCCGCGGGCCGATTCCGCCGCGGGCCAATCATCGCCCTGATCTACCGCTTGTTGGGGGGCATGCCCACGACGCCGCCGTAAATCGAGACACTCGCCAAAGATTCCAGCCGCACGAACGAAACCAGTGGCAGGGAACACAAGTATAAAATGCTTGACATAGGTGTCGGAATCGCCATTCTATTATCAGGTTGTTTGAGAATGCCGGTTCTGCTTTCGTCGAGCTTTCGGCCGCCGCTAGCCGATACAGTCTGAATGTTATTGTGTCGAGTGTGCCAAGCGCGTCCGGGGCCATGCTCGCACACCGACCACATGGGCTGGCTATCGCTGAGCACGACGAATAAAAGCAAAATCAAATAAACCAGGGTGGGTGCGGGACACTCCCGTAGCCGTAGGCCGTTGAAGGACACTTTTTTTCACGAGGAGTCTGCGATGCGAACGCTTCGAGTAGGCTTATGTGCGGTTGCCCTAGTGTCGTTGTTCGTGACACAGGCGCACGCCGCGAAGAAGCAGCAAGCCAAGGTTGGTAAGCAGATTCCAGATTTCACATTACGTGACTATTTGGGCACGACCCATAGCCTGAGCGATTACGCCGACAGCGAGCTGGTCGTTGTCGTGTTTCTCGGCACCGATTGTCCGCTCGTGAAGCTCTACGCGCCGGAATTACAGCGAATCTCCGAAACATATCGCGAGCGGGGCGTCACTGTCTTGGGCATCAACTCCAATCGGCAGGATCCGCCCACCAAGGTCGGTGCCTACGCCCGGCGGTTGGGCATGACGTTTACGATTCTGAAAGATCCCGATAACCGTGTGGCCGACATCTTCGAGGCCGAGCGTACGCCCGAGGTGTTCTTGCTCGACAAGAATCGCGTCGTTCGCTATCGCGGACGAGTCAACGATCAGTTTGGTTTCGAGTCGGGCGTCGGATACGGCCGTCCGAACGTCACGCGTCACGATCTGATCGAGGCCATCGAAGAACTGCTGGCTGGTAAGCCGGTCAGTGTGCCTTCGACACGGGCCCCCGGTTGCATCATCGGCCGTGTGCCCAAGGTTACCCCCCACGGCGATGTGACTTACTCGAACCAGATCGCACGCATCCTTCAAAAGCGGTGCGTCGAATGCCACCGCGAAGGCCAGATCGGCCCCTTCCCGCTGACCAGCTATGAAGAGGTGCTCGGTTGGGGCGAAATGATCCGCGAGACCGTCGATACGGGTCGCATGCCGCCCTGGTATGCCAATCCGCAATACGGCGAATATCGCAACGATCCGTCGCTGACCGAAGAGGAAAAGCAATTGATTCGCGAGTGGGTTGCCAATGGCGAGCCCGAGGGCGATCCCGCCGATTTGCCCGAACCCCGTCAGTTTGCCGAAGGCTGGCAGATTCCCGAGCCTGATCTGGTGCTCAACATGTCCGACACGCCGTTTACCGTTCCGGCCGATGGCGTGGTCGACTACCAATACTACACGGTCGATCCTGGTTTCAAGGAAGACAAATGGGTCAAGGCGGCCGAAGCGCGCCCCGGCAATCGCGCCGTGGTGCACCACATCATCTGCTTCATCGAAACCCCCACCAAAGGTCGTGGCGGTTTCCGTCGCAACGGTGCCTTGATCGGTTATGCTCCTGGCATGCAGGCCCGACAGTATCGCGACGGGGCTGCCGTGCGTATTCCGGCCGGCTCGAAGTTCGTATTCCAGATGCACTACACGCCTGTTGGCACCGAGCAGCAAGATCTCAGCTCGCTGGGTATCATCTTCGCCGATCCGGATGAAGTGAAGTACGAAATCCGCGGTGGTGTCTCGGGCAACATGTCGTTCCGCATTCCGCCGCATGCCAAAGATTTCGTCGTGCAAACCAACCACCGTTTGCGTCGCGACACGTTGATCGTCAGCATGTTGCCGCACATGCATCTGCGTGGCAAATCATTCCGTTATGAAGCTGTGTATCCTGACGGAACCGTTGAGGTGCTGCTCGACGTGCCGCGCTACGACTTCAACTGGCAGTTGTGGTACGAGTTCAAAGAGCCCAAGCTTCTGCCCAAGGGCACACGCATTCGTTGCACGGCCCATTACGACAACTCGGAAGACAACGTCTACAATCCCGATCCCGACGCCTGGGTCACCTTTGGCGAACAGACGTGGGAAGAGATGATGTTCGGCTTCTACACCACGATGGTGCCGGTGAAGAAGGAGACGCTCAAAACCGCTGCTCGCTGAGGCAGGTGAATCGCGCCGGCGGGCCCCGCCCGATTTTTCCGGTCGTTTCCACCCGGTGCGAGTGTTCAAATCGTCGCGCGGCGTGCCCACACACCGGGCGCGCGAACCAAGGCAAAAGACGAAGGCCGCCCGGCATCAC
>WGDQ01000703.1 GCA_015493185.1 Planctomycetaceae bacterium | reverse complement strand
GCAAAGGCCTTCTCCGTGATGAATCGACCGAGGCGCTGCTTGGTGTGTTGCGGCCAAAGGTCGAGGGCGCCTGTGTATTGGATGTGGTAACGCGCGACTTGCCGCTCGACTGGATGGTGCTGTTCTCGTCGTTGGCTGGTCGCGTCGGCAACGTGTTCCAGGCCGACTATTCGTCCGCCAACCGTTTTCTCGACAGCTTCGCACAGTGGCGTCAGGGGCAGGGCCGCCGCACGCTTGTTGTTGATTGGGGAATGTGGGCCGGCGTCGGCATGTCGGCCGGTGCCGACGAGGCCATTGCGGCCCGTGGCGAGACCCCCATGACGCCCGAGCAGGCGTTGGCGGCCCTCGACCATATCTTCCAGTCAGGAGGTGCGCAATGGATCGTCACCTCGCAAACGATCGATCCCTTCAACCAGCAGCAGGAACAGCCGGCGCCGACAAAACCGGCACCCACCGGGCACGTTGAGTTCACTTCTCAGGAGGCTGCTATACCTCCGCTCGGTTCCCAAGCGTCCAAGGCGGCGAGCCCGCATCGGCCGGCCGACAGCGCGGGTGCGGGAGACCAACAGACGTCTGCATCCGCACATCGCCAGCGGGGGGGCTCGAATTCCCACCGATCCGCTCGGTTGATTCGCCATCTGGCGCTCGAACTGTCTCGCGTTACTGGGTTGGACGTGGAGTTTCTTGATCCGGTGCGCAGCTTCCTTGAAATTGGGTTAGATTCGATGTTGGCGATTCGGTTCGTGCGGGCCCTGGAATCGCGCCTTGGCTGTTCGCTGTCGGCCACGCTTGCTTTCGATCATCCGACGTTGAACGCCTTGGGGGCCTATCTCGAACAGCAATTCGAACCCGCCGTGATTGAGCGGCTGGTCTGCGAGGAAGAAGAGCCCTCGGTGGGCAAGCAGCCGGCTTCGATGGAAACAGGCCATTGCGATCCGGCAATTCTCTCGCCAACAGCCGAAGAGGGCACATCGGCACCGCATGGGGCTGCCGCCGAGAAGCACGCGGCCGAAAACAACGATTCTGACGGTCGCAACGGTCGCAACGGTTGCAACGGTCGCAACGATCGAGGCGGCCACGGGGCACTACCCGCAGGCGGTACACGGAACGGCGGCGAAGATGGCCTACGTTTAAGCAGCGGGCGCCGGGTAACGAGGGTTCTGCGGAGTAATCGGTAGATGCCGCTTCGCGTCGTTCTGGACAACGGTCTGACGATCGAGCTCGATGGCGATGAGCCTTTGGCGCCCGAGGAACGCGCGGAAATCGAGCGCCACTATCGGGCCAGCGTTGTCGAAAGCCGCGTGCTACGCGACGAACCTTCTGCGGCAAAGGGCCCCGCGCCGCAGCCCGGCGAGGAGAGGGAGCCTGTTCCAACATCGAGCATCGACCCGCGAGGCAACCTCACCACGTTGCCGTTGGCCGTGGTTGGCATGGCCGGCCGTTTTCCTGGTGCGGCGAATGTCGAGCAATTTTGGCGGCTGCTTCGCGATGGCATCGACCCGATTGGCGAAGTGCCGCCCCAGCGTTGGGACATCGACGCATTCTACGATCCGGATCCCGAAGCACCCGGAAAAACTTACAGCAAGTGGGGTGGCTTCGTTGCCGGGGTCGACCGTTTCGATGCCTCGCTGTTTGGCATCTCGCCGCGCGAGGCCGCCGCGATGGACCCGCAACATCGTTTGTTGCTCGAGGTGGTTTGGGAAGCCCTGGAATCGGCAGCTATGGCGGGACGCCGCGTTGTTGAGCGACCGGTGGGCGTATTCGTGGGCATCAGCAACGCCGAGTACTTACATCGCTTCCTCCGACAGCCTGAGGCGATTCAGCGCTACATGGGGTCGGGCAACACGCTCTCGATGGCCGCGAATCGCATTTCGTATCAGCTCAATCTAAGAGGACCAAGTCTCTCGGTAGATACGGCCTGCTCCAGCTCGCTGGTGGCGTTGCATCTGGCGTGCCGAAGTCTGCAACAGGGCGAATGCATGGCGGCCATCGTCGCGGGTGTGAACCTGATGTTCGCGCCGGAGATGTACGTCAACTGTAGCAAGGCCCGCATTCTTGCGGCCGACGGACGCTGCAAGAGTTTCGACGCGCGGGCCGATGGCTATGTGCGCAGCGAGGGTGTTGTTGCCGTGGTGCTCAAGCCACTGGACAACGCCCTGCGGGAACGCGATCCGATTCTCGGTGTGGTTCGTGCTACGGCAGTGAATCAGGATGGACGCACCGCCGGACTGACAGCCCCCAATGGACCGGCCCAACTCGATTTGCTGCGCAGCGCTTACAACCGTGCGGGCATCGATCCGGCCACGATCAGCTACATCGAGGCGCATGGCACGGGTACTCGGCTTGGCGACCTCATCGAGTGGCAAGCGCTGAGCGAGTTTTTCGGATCGGTTTTCGGCCAGCACCAACGCTGCGCGATCGGCACGCTGAAAAGCAATATCGGACACCTCGAGTCAGCAGCCGGTGTGGCGAGCCTGGTCAAGATATTGCTGGCCATGCAACACAATGCGTTGCCGGGCAACCTGCACTTCGAGCGGCCGAATCTTTTGATACCGTTCGAGAGTTCGCCGTTCCATGTTGTCGATCGGCTACGTCGCTGGCCACGGCCGACCGATCGACCACGGCGAGCCGGCATCAGTTCGTTCGGCTTCGGGGGCACCAACGCGCACGTGGTGGTGGAAGACCCGCCGACAGTTCGTCCTGTGCCTTCTTCAAACGCTGAGCGACCGTGGCACGTGTTGGTGCTTTCGGCCCACACGCCCGTGGCACTTGGCGAAATGGCCCGACGCTGGGCCGAACGCCTCACCCGCGGGAAGGAATTGTCGTTGGCCGATGCGGCGTTTACGGCCGCCACCGGGCGGCAACACTTCCCGTATCGGTTGGCTGTGGTCGCAAAAGATGTTCGCACGGCAAGCGAGCAACTCACGCGATATGCCGGTGACCACTCGGCCAACGTGGTCGAGACCAACGCGGTCGATAAGCGAACGAATGAACCGACTGTATGTCACGACAGGTGGGCAACGTCCGTTTGGGGCAAGGCGGCATCGCACGTTGGCGAGCCGGGCGGCCTGGTTTGGATGTTCGCGGGACAGGGTCAACTTGCCTTACAGCACGCACGGTGCCTTTTCGAAACGGCCCCCGCTTTTCGACAGGCCTTCAGCCGATGCGCCACTGCCGCTCGCGAAGCCGGGTTGGATGTCGATCTTGTCGAAATACTTCACCGCGAATCGGCAATCGAGTCGTGCGACGACGCGTTGGCGTGCAACACCCGTCCGGTGCGCGAGTTGGCCAAAGATGGCAGCAGCCGGCAAGCAAAAGACGGCCGGTCCATTCGCACCCGCGTCGCGCAACCACTGCTCGTTGCTTTCGAGTGGGCGTTGGCCGAGCTGTGGCAAACGTGGGGCGTGCGGCCCGATGCGGTGGTTGGCCACAGCCTGGGCGAGTATGTAGCGGCTGCGGTTGCCGGAGTGCTGGATATCGAAGACGCCATCCGCCTTGTCGTGTGCCGCGCTGCCCATATGGAACGAACGGCTCCCGGTGGCATGCTGGCCGTGCGCGACTCGGTGGAAAACGCTGCTCGTTTGCTAGCAGAGTTCGATACCCCGGTCGTTATCGCAGCGGTCAATAGTCCTCGTCAGACGGTTCTTTCTGGACCGGCCGACGAAATCGACCGGGTGGCCGCGAGGTTGAAAGCACAAGGCATCGTCGCTCAACCGCTTGCTGCGCCGTATGGGTTTCATAGCCCGCTGGTCGATGGTGTGGTCGGACCTCTCAACAAGGCGGCGCGCGACATCGAATATCGTGCCCCACAAATTACGATTGTTTCCGGCCTAACCGGACGCCCTTACACGCCGGACATGCCCGGCAGTGGCTACTGGGGTCGCCACGTTCGAGAGCCCGTCCGCTTTGCCGACGCAATTGGTTATCTCGTGGAAGCCGGCTACGACACGCTTGTAGAGATTGGCCCCTGCGAAACGCTATCGCACCTAGCCGGTGAGTGCATTGGGGTGAGCCTGCTTGACGCGAACGATTCGCCCGACAGCGGCATCCGGCCGGCCCACGTTCCTGAGCATCCTTCGACCAACGCCGGTGGGGGCAAGCACCGTGCGCCTTGTTGCATTGCGACGTTTCCTCGCGCGATTGCGGTCGGCTCGGAGTCGAACCGATCCGATCCTTGGCGATCGCTGCTCACGGCCGTGGCCCGGCTTTACGTTGCAGGACGGGAAATCGACTGGGAGGCCTTCGACAGCCACTATCCGCGCCGACGTCTCGCGTTGCCCACGTATCCATTTCAGCGTCAGCGGTACTGGTTCGAAGCAGCATCTGCCGAGTCCGCCGAATCCGCCTTTTCGAACCGAGATGCAAGCTCGGCAACCACTTCAGAATCGGAACGTGTTTCCCGATCGGTTCGCGTGGCAGCCGGCGCCGGAGAGGTTGCTGCCGATAATCGAGCGAAGCAAGCGATGCGTGCCTCGCTGCCGCCGTCGCAGGCAGCGGCCCACAGCAACACAACAGCGGCCCACACGCACGTGGCGGCGATAGCAAACGATTTGTTCTACGTCCCGTTGTTCTACGTCCCGCGATGGCATGCCGACCCGTGCGAGCAAAAGGCAACGCGCCCCGTGTTGGGAACGTGGGTGGTTTGCGATTTGGGGCCAATGATCTCGGCACCAACTTTTGCGGTGATTGAAGCGATCAAGAAAATGGGCGCCACAGTCGTTGCGGCCCATGCGAGCACTCCGGTCGATAGCAGGCCGATTCGCGAGCGTTCTCCCCACTTGGCAGACAGCCGTGGCTCGAGCTCGGTTTGGACGATCGGCCTAGCCGCAGCCCGCGATACCTGGCGGGAGCTGATCGCTTCGCAGCGTTCGCCCGTGGCGGGGATCGTGGTTTGTCAGTGGCCTGAGAGCAACTCGGGGCCGATCTCGGTGCCGACCGACGGGTCAGCCAGAGGGCCGCGCGCGGGTGTTTTCAGCGAGTCGTCCGCATGGCCCGATACATTCGAGTCGCTCTGCCGGCGCGTCCAGCATGCCACGGGGCATTTGCTCGAACTGCTGCACGGTATTTCTGCATCGACGGCCACCGCTGGCTCGGGCCGGCCCGAGCTTTGGTGGATCACCTCGGGAGCGGTGCCCTGCCTTGATCTCACGTGCGACAGCCGTGTCGCTGTGCACGTCGGTTCAAAGTCCTCTGGTCCGGTCGACTCGGCGGTGGCTGGGGCGCTTTCGTCGAACCAACGAAACGCTGCCGCAGGAAACCAATCATCGGACAATTCCTCTGATTGGATGAAAAGACGCCGGGCTGATCGCCGCTCCGGGGAATCGGGGCATCTTGTCGTTCTTCCTGAGGGCGCGATGGTTGGCTCCATGCTCCGCGTGGCAAGCAGCGAATATGCTGGTTGGCCAATGGCGTGGGTCGACGTTGACCCCGGTGCCAACACTTCCGATGCCCAGCGGGCGGCGCAGATCGTTCAAGAAATCAGTCACCGCGATCCGCGCCAGATATGGGTCGAATCGGCATGGCGCGGCGGGCACCGTTACACCATGCGAATCGTCCCGCTTAGAGACGAACAACCGAGCGGCGCCAATTCAAATAGCGAAAGCACGGCCGAAGCGATTCCGGCTCGACCGCGTGCCCGGAGCCCGCGCGATGCCGACATGGTGCGCGACCCCTTCAACCTTGGGCACATCGGGGTGCGCCCCCACGGGGTGTTCCTCATCACGGGCGGCTTGGGGCAAATCGGTTTGGCGCTGGCCGAACATCTGGCCTCGCTCGCGCCGGTGCGGCTGGTGCTCGTCTCGCGAACGCCACTGCCGCCGGAAGAACAGTGGACCGAACAGTCACGCACCGACGATCACCTCGATCGCCGCCTCCGCGCAATCCAGTCGATCCGTTCGCGGGGTTCCGAAGTCTGGCCCGCGGCTGTCGATGTTGCCGATCCCGAATCGTTACAACGGCTCATAACAGAGATTCACGAGCGTTGGGGACCGATCGATGGCGTGATCCACGCAGCAGGCGTTACCGAAGGGCGACTGCTAGGCAGCGAAGACCGACAACACCTCTGGCAAGTGCTGCGCGCCAAGGTGCTGGGCGCTTGGCTGCTCGACGATCTCACACAAACCGAGGCGCGGCAGTTCACGGTTTATTGCTCGTCCATGGCATCGCTGGCAGGCGAGCCGGGACAAGCGGCCTATGCCGCCGCGAACGCCTTTCTCGATGTCTGCGCCGCGTACCGCCGTGCCGTGCGCGGCCTGCCGGCGCTGGCCATCAATTGGGGGCCTTGGGCCAACACGGCTGCGGCGTCGACAGCAGAGTATATGCAGATCGCCCGCCAACGCGGTCTTCAGCCACTTGCTCATGACGAGGCGCTGAGTGCCTTTGCCGCAGCGTTGCAGATCGACGAATCGCAGGTCGGCATTATCCGATTCCAACGGAGTGCGTCCGCCGCTACCGAACACGCGTCGACCACGCTTTCAAACGCAGCTTCACACATGGGCCATCGGCCGGACGAGCAGAACGCAACTCCTGCATCCTTTGCCAAGCCTGCACCTGCTTCAGGTACTTCTCCTGCCCCCACCTCTTCTACCCCCTCTGCTCCCACGCCCGACGTGCAGACGCCCGCCGCACGCGAGGCGCCGCATGAGAATGGCACAGATGACCTCGCGAACAGGCCTCCTTCTGTTGCCGGTCGAGCTGATCGAACCGAGCAGAGGGCGGCGGCTTCCCACGGTGCGACTGGCGAGGCATCGCGGATATTGCGCGAAGCAGACTGGAACAATTACCAGCGATTCGTCTCTCGATCGAGTGCCGCGGTGGAACAAGACTTGCGTGCCGAAATAGATCGCTACCGCCAGGCCCAAACGTGGATTGATCAGCTTTGCACGGCCTATGTCGCCCGCGCATTGCAAGAAGGCGGCTGTTTTTCGGGGTCGGTTAGTGAGCAACGCCACACCGTCTCGCAAGTTGTCCGCCGCTTGCGGATCGCGCCGCCGTTCGATCGCGCACTTCCCGGTTTGTTGCACATGCTGGTAGAAGATGGCTGGCTCGTACGGGAAGAACGCGCGGGCTCGCAAACGTGTGATGCCGGCACCACGAACGGGCTCGCCGAATCTGCATACCGGGTTGTCAAACCGCTGGACGACGCCGCTCGGCGGATTGCTCCACTGACCGCACGGTTGCGTCAGCAATTCCCGGAATACGAGCTACAGTGCGAACTGCTCGTTCAATGCGGCGAGCATCTTGGCGAAATTCTCTCGGGTAGCGTGCCGGTTACCACCTGGCTGTTTCCCGCCGGTTCGATCGACCATGTGCTTGCCGTGTACGAGGCTTCTCCGGCCACTCGGTACATGCATGCCACACTTCGCGCTGCGCTTGGTTGGCTGAGAACGCCGCAGGCCTCGGCTTGGCACGAACTCAGCCAGTCTGGTGCGTTGCGCGTGCTGGAAGTGGGGGCCGGCACCGGTGCCACCACACGGCACGCGCTTCAGGCCCTTGCGGACGCTTTTCACCGCTACGTGGCCAGCGATGTATCGACGGCGCTGTTGGCCCGGGCCGAGCAATCGCTTGCCGCGTTGTCCGACCGAGTTGCGTTTCGAAGTTTGGACATCGAGTGCGATCCGCTCCGTCAGGGTTTTTCAGCCGGCGGTTTCGACCTGGTGATCGCTGCTGACGTGCTGCATGCCACGCGCAGCATTGAGCAGAGCCTTCACCACATTGCAACGCTGCTGGCCCCTGGCGGTCTTTTGCTGTTGATCGAAGCAACGCAGTGCGTTCGTTTCAGCCGGTTGACGTTCGGGCTAACCGACGGTTGGTGGCGTTTCGAGGATCACGCGCTGCGCGCCGACGGCCCGCTGCTTTCGGCGTCTCAGTGGCGGCAGCAATTGCAACAATGCGGTTTTGCACAAGTGGCCATCTTTCCATCGACAGATGACGCACAGCAATCGGTCTCCGAGGCCCACGCCATTTCAGGCGATGCACGTAGCCAACTTGATCATCATTTTTTGCTGGCACAACGGTGTGTCGGCCCCGTCGTATCAACCGAACGCACGGCTCCGACCAAGGCCACGATCCGCTCATCTCGAACCACGGCATTTTCAGGGCAACCGCTCGCGATCGAAGAGGCTGTGGTTCGTGCTTTGTCCGAGGTGCTGCACGCCGAGCCCGCGAGCATCGATCGCGATCAGCCGTTTCAGGATCAGGGCATCGACTCACTGATGGCCTTGGAAATTCTGGCCAGGCTCCAACAACAGCTTGGCATTCCTCCGTTGGAACCGGCCGCCTTGTTCGCGCATCCGACGGTGGCGACGTTGGCACGCTACCTCGAAACAACTTTCGGACACCAGCACGGCCAAAACACCAATGCCAAAAGCGACTCGCCGACGCGGGCCGCGACACCTTTTAACGATAGGGCGGATACGTCTGGAGACTCGATGGCCCACGTTGCATTCGCGGCTGGCGCCGATGCCGAAAAAACGAACCAGCAGCCCAACGTGCTTCCGAATACATCGGATTCGGCCAGCGAACCGTCCTCGAATAACGCTTCATCTTCGGTTTCTGGCAGCCCACCATCTGTGGCGTGCGATCCGATTTCCAAGAAGCACTCGTCAAGGTCTCGTTCGCATACGCGGCCTGCTTCGTATGCGACTCGCTCATGGCGCAACGAGCCGATCGCCATCATCGGCTACGCCTGCCGGTTGGGGCAGGCCACAACGCCCGACGAACTTTGGGAACTGCTCTGCCAAGGCCAGTCGCTAATCAGCCCGCTTCCGCCCGAACGATGGCAATTGGCGGCAACCTACAACCCCACAATCCAGCAGTGCTGGGCGGACAAGCCTTTGCATGGCGGTTTTTTGTCGGGGATATCGGAATTTGATCCGCTTTATTTTCGGATATCGCCGTTGGAGGCGCGGAGCATGGATCCGCGTCAGCGTCTTTTCCTGGAGGTGGCCTATCAGGCGTTGGAGCACGCGGG
>WGDQ01000702.1 GCA_015493185.1 Planctomycetaceae bacterium | reverse complement strand
TTGTTTTTCTAGAGCGACCGGACAAATCCGATAAACGGCAAGCAAAACGGCGGTCTGCTTGTCTGCAATTCCCGTCTTGTCCGTTGGCTCTTAATGCTTATGACCATGCTCATGATCGTGTGAATGGGCCGTGTGCTCGATACTGCCGACATAGCTGCGGTAGTCGATCTGCACGTTCAGTCGGCCTTTCACTCCTTCGGCACAAAGCGATTCGCAGAGCTGTGGATCGTTGGCCGAAAAGCGGGAGGCGCGGCCGGCAGGGTCGCCTGAAACAGGATCAGCCTGAAGTTTGAACTGGGCGGGTTTGCCATCGACGATCAGGTTGAGCATTAGCGCGGTCTGCTCGATGGGCACGGTGGCTTTCGCTCGCCCGTCGAGAATGTAAACGGCCACCTGCTCGCTGGCGTCGTCGTGAACCAATTCGGCGTGATACTCTTCGTTACCCAGTTCGATCAGGTCGCCTCCGTGCGGCCCGACCGAACTATGTTGATGTTCACCGTTTTCGGCTTCGCCTTCGTGGTCGTGGCCTTCGTGATCCCCGTGATCGTGGCCTTCATGGTCGTGACCCTCGTGATCTTCGCCTTCTTCATGGTCGTGGTCGGCATGACTATCTGAGCCTTCTTGAGACGATTGCCCGGCTGGCGTCGAACCGCTGGTGGCGGAATCGGCCCCACCACCACCGCACCCGCTCGTTGCGGCAAAAGTCAAGGCAGCCAGATACAGCATAGTGAAACGAAGCCATCGCATGAGTCGCATTCCTTTCTTCAACGTTTTGAGAACTACCACATGTTCGTTGGGACGTAGGATCAGTGCCCCGCTGCACTGCCGTCATGGCCCTCGGTGCTTTCTCCCTCTTCCCCCTCTTCGGTCAGGGCAACGTGTTCCTGATCGTCTTGGATCAGGCGTTTTCCAGCCTGAATGCCGTACGACCAGAACAGGGCCGGGCGCACGAAGAACTCCAATAGCGTGCTGCTCAACAGGCCGCCGATGATAACCGTGGCGACGGGATACAGGATCTCTTTACCAGGCTCGCCAGCCGAAAGAGCCAGCGGCACCAAGCCAATGCCCGAGGTGAGCGCGGTCATCAGCACCGGTGCGAGCCGTTCTTTGCCGGCCCGAATGATCATTTCCTTCGACCACGTTTCACCCTCGTAGCGCACGAGGTGCAGGTAGTGGTTGAGCAGCAGAATGCCGTTGCGCGATGCGATGCCACCGAGTGAAATAAAGCCGACCATGCTGGCCACGGTAAGCGTTTGTCCGGTGAGCACCAGGGCGGCCACCGAGCCGATAAAGGCCATTGGCAGGGCGGCCATTACTTGAAGCGAGAAGGTGGCCGACTGAAACATGGTGTACAGCACGAGGAACACGCCAATCATGGAAGCAATGAACAGCACGCCGATGACTCGCGAAGCCGATTGCTGGCTTTCGAACTGGCCGCCATATTCGATGAAGTACCCTGCCGGCAAGGTTTCTTGTATGGGGCGAAGCTTCGCTTGTATCTCTTGCACAACATCGACGAGCCCGCGGCCCGAAACATTGCACTGCAACACGATACGACGCCGTACTTGCTCGCGGTTGATGGTGTTGGGCCCGCCGGATGGGTAGATTTTCGCCACGGCTTCCAGCGGCGCTGTGCCGCCAGCAGGCAAATCGATCGAGAGCCGGCGGAGGGCTTCGAGATTCTCGCGGTAGTTTTCTTCCATCCGCACAAGCAAATCGAAGGTTCGCTGCCCTAACAGCACTTGAGAAACCACCTGGCCATTCATCGCGGTTTCGATGTAATCGTTTACGTAAACCGGCGTGAGACCATAGAGCTTCAGTTTCTCGCGATCCAATTCGATGCGCAGTTGGGGGATGACCACCTGGGGCTCAACCATCAAGTCGGCAACTCCGGGCACTTCGGCAATGGCGTTTTTCATCTCCTGCGCTTTCGTGCGAAGAATGCTCAGATCGTCGCCGTAGAGCTTGATGCCCACCTGCGCCTTCACACCCGAGAGCATGTGGGAAATCAGGTGCGCCAGTGGCTGCTCCACGGTGGTGACCAGTCCGGGAATGTCGGCCATTGCTTCACGAATGATTTCTAGCTGTTCTTCGCGCGAGTGTTCCGACTCAGGATCCAGGTCGATGATGAATTCGCTGACGTTCACGCCTTCGGCATGCTCGTCGAGCTCGGCCCGCCCCGTGCGGCGAACGAAGCCGGTCACGTCGTCGATTTGCATCAACCGACGTTCGACCGTGGCGGCGATTTCATTTGACTTGCGTAGCGATGTGCCCGGGGGCAGCACGACGTTCATCTGCATCACGCCTTCGTTGAAGGGTGGCAAGAAATCGCGTTCCAACCGAGCAAGGGCAAAGAAGGCCACGATCATTGCGCCCACGGCGGCCAGCAACACGGGCTTCGACCATCGCAGGCTCATGCTGATGGCGTGGTGAGCCAGGCGTTTGAGAAAGCGGAGAACGAAGCCGTCTTCTTCGTGCTCCATGAACTTGGCGCCGGAGAGCAGCCAGTAAGAAAGAACCGGCGTGAGCGTGAGCGAGACAAACAGCGAACTGAGGATCGATACGATATATGCCACACCCAACGGGGCAAACAGGCGTCCTTCCATTCCGCCAAGGGCAAATAGCGGAATGAATACCAGCACAACGATCATCGTGCCGAAAACGATCGAGTTGCGGATTTCGACGCTCGCGCGAAAAACCACCAGTAGCGGATTCAGTGGGTTGGCACGATGTCGGTTTTCGCGCAGACGCCGGAAGATATTTTCGACGTCGACAATGGCATCGTCGACCAGTTCACCAATGGCTACGGCCAGTCCGCCGAGCGTCATCGTATTGATAGACAGCCCGAAAGCGGAAAAGACGATGGCCGTCACAGCGATCGAAAGAGGAATGGCGGTAAGCGTGATGAAGGTCGTGCGAAAGTTCATCAGAAAAAGAAAGAGAATGATGACGACCAGCACGCCCCCATCGCGCAGGGCTTCTACCACGTTGGCAATGGCCCGATCGATGAACGCCTTTTGAGAATAGAGTTCGGGTTCGATGCGGATATCGTCGGGCAGCGATGGGGCCAATTCCTCAAGCGCCGACATGATTTGTGAGGTCACTTCGCGGGTGTCGGCACCAGGCTGCTTGTTGATGGTCAGCACGACAGCCGGCCCACCGCTGAAATCACCACCTTCTTCTCGCACAAATGCGGAGCTATCGCCCCGTTTGACCTGCGGCCCTTCGATAACCCGTGCCACTTGCGCCAGTGTGATGGGGCGCCCTTGGCGCATGGCAACCACGACCTTTTCGAGATCTTCGGTCGAGTGAACACGGCCAAGAGACCGGACCAGGAATTCGTTGGGGCCTTGTTCGTCGAGGTAGCCGCCCGTGGCATTCTCGTTGCTTTCCTGAACGGCCCGTTTCACGTCGTGCAGCGTGATACCGTAGCGCAGCATGGCGTTGGGATCGACGAGCACCTGAAACTGTTTTCGCCCACCACCGATTGTGAACACCTGCGAGACGCCGGGGATGGTGAGCAGCCGCTGACGAACTACCCAGTCAGCAAGCGTTCGCACTTCGAGAGGCGACGTTACGTTTCCTTCGCTCCACATACCGATCATTACGATCTGCCCCATGATCGATGAGATGGGAGCCAATTGCGGGCGAATCCCCTCGGGCAGCCGGTCGTTGACCAGTTGCAATCGTTCCGTGACGATTTGGCGGTCGTTGTAGATGTCGGTGCCCCAATCGAATTCGACATAGATCACCGAAATGCCCACGCCCGACGAACTGCGCACGGCCACCACGCCGTTGGCTCCGTTGAGCGCCGTTTCCAGTGGAAACGTGATTAGCGCCTCGACCTCTTCCGGCGCCATGCCGGGCGCTTCGGTCATCACCACCACCCGAGGCCGGTTCAGGTTCGGAAAGACGTCGATATCCATCGTGATCGCTTTCCAACCGCCATAGGCCATCAGAAAGATGGAGAGGGCCAGAATCAGCAGTCGTTGGCGGAGCGCAAAGCGAATGATTGCGTTGAGCATATCGGTCGATCTTCCGTGGTCTTACGGCAAAGGCCTGCTTGCCGATGTTTTTTTCCGACAGGCCAAACGGCAGGGACCGGCGGCCTGCCAGGCCGGTGTTTTTTTGAAAACTCGAAAAGCCGTTCGAACCGACGCTTCAGCGTCTGTCCGGATGAACGCGGGACACTCCGTCATCCAATCAATGATTGTGGCCCGCGTGCGGATCGACTCCGCCGCCTGCTTTGTTTTTCAAAGCCATTTGCATTTGGTGCGCGCCGGTCATGGCAACCCGATCGCCGGGAAAAATCGATCCATCGTTGGCGATGACGTAAAAGAACTGGTCGCGATACTCGACGTGCACCGGACGGCGATCGAAATGGTCGCCGTTTTCCTGAAACACGAAGTACTCAGCGCCTTCCTGAGCGACAGCATCAACAGGCAACACGATGCGGTCGGCCCACTCTTCCACCGGCACCAATAGCTGCATTCGCTGGCCGGGCTTGAATCGCCATGTCACGAAGCGGTGGCCATCGGGCCGTTGGCGATCGTAAAGGATTTCGTTGGGCAGTCTGACGTAGAAATAAAGAGAGCGTGAATCGGGGTCGACCTCGTTATCGACGTAAACGATTTCCAATCCTTCAATCGGTGTACGATCTTGACTGTCTTCGGGTACGGCGGTGACCTTCATCCCGGATCTGGCAGCCCGAATCAAATCACTCGCGTCTTGTTCGAAAGCCTTGCCCTCGATGTACAGTTCGCTGAAGTCGGCCAGCACGCCGAGCTGCTCGCCGGCCGCAACGAACTTGCCCTTCTCCACGCTCACGCGTTGCACTAGGAAAAATGGGGCTGGCTCGGCCGCATCGCCGCGCGAAGGCTTATCGACATACGAAGCCCGTCGTGGCGTGGGCACACCGGGCTTGCTGCGATCGCGAATTACTTCCTCATAGCTTGGAGCCGTGATCGACACTTCGCGTAGCAGACGACGTGTTTTGGCAATCTGGTCGATCTGCTCTTCGGTCAGGCCGTGTAGCTGCAACGATTCGCGATACGCATTAAGGACGGCCTGAGCCTTGTGCTCTTGATACTGTTTTTCGAGCAGCACTTTGCCAGCAACGGCCCCCTGGTTGGTGATTTCCTGCAGCCGTGCAATTTCCCGGCGAATCACATCGAGCTCGCCCAATGTTTTCAAATACATTGTCTGCGCGGCCACGAGATCTTCGTGCGTAAGGCGAAGCCGAAACAGAGGTCTTCCCGGCGATATCGCCTCACCTTGAATCACGTGCACAGCGGCCACCAGTCCGCTCATCGGCGCGGCCACTTGGATTTTCGTGCGACCCGCCTGCTCTACCACCATGGCTGGAACCGTGAGCTTACGGAAAAAGGTCTGTAGCTCGACAGGGCGAACCATTTCGTCGGTCAACCCGATGTTTCGCCTGGCTTGCGGCGATAGCTCGAGTGAGTTGGTCTCGTCATGCCCAGCATGACTGTGATCGTGACCGCCGTGATCATGTGCTTCTTCGCCTTCGGACGATCCGTTTGCACCGGCCGCCGAACCGTTCGTCATGCCCACCACTCGGTGCCGTAGTGCAGGCACACACCAAACACCCAGTGCAACGGCCGCGATCACGGCAACCACCAAGAGCCATGTTCGCCCCATGGGAACGGATTTCGTGGAATTTTGTCCGACCATTGTTCTCGCCTTTGTAGATGTTTTTTTGTGTTGGCTGGCGCGAGCGCCGGACCGCGGAACTTGCAGCGTGGTCGACGTATCGCCGCGAGGATCCTACGAGGTGCTATTCTGTGCGAACCAATCTGACAGCGCCCCACACGACGAACCGCCGTCGTATGGCAAAACAAGCTGATCAAGTGGCCAACGACTCCCGGAACGTTTCGACAGCAGCGGCCGACCGGTGTTCGGTCTTGCCCCACGTTTTCTGAGCGAACGGCATTCCCGGCTCAGGTCTTGGAGCGTCAGCAGCAATGCGGTCGGTTACCGATCATGCGAGGGTAGACGCATATGCCTGCCACGATGCGAACACGGCAGGGGCTTCGATTCCCGCCCTAACGGACGGCCAACGGCCAAAGCGATCACACGCTGCGACAAAAATCGGCCGAACAGCGATCGCTTGGCGCGGGATCGTAGCGAGCGACCCACTTACGCACGTCGCATGTCACGTTTCGTTAGCATCACGAAGCAATGCAAACGCGACGGACTTGCGGCGCGGGCGCGACCGAAGAGAGATAGCAGCATCAAAGCAAGAACACTTGATGCAACAGATAAGGCTGCCCGGCAGATACAGAGGTCAACTCTGTGGGCAGCGGTGTGCAGAAGTGTGGACCATCGGAGTGCTGCAAGCCGTGAATGAGGCCCAGCGATGGTGCGTCGACGACATCCAGGTGAAGAATGTCGGCTAGCTGCACGTCTTCGCCCCGTAGGGCAACGCAGGCAGCATTGTCGCAAAGTGTCGGAGTATGCCCACCACATGGAGAACCGGCATCGTGCGATACTGTGTTGCACGCGTTGCATGCTGGCCGGCCATGCGTTGTAGCGGCCACCACGTGTCCTTCGGCCGCAGGTTCATGGGCCCCGGAGTGCTCTGCCGCCTCGCTGTGCTGCGTCGAGTGACCGCCGTTGCAACACTCGGACCGGTCGTTCTGCAATGCGTTGGGCGTCAATTCTCCTGCCGACATCTCGGAGCAGCAGATAGCAGCCCACGCATGCGAGTGGTGCCAACAGCAACCACACACAAGGTGCACCACGAGCAGAATGGCAGAAAGGTAAGAAACCATTTGGCGGGGGGTATGCGCTGGTTCAGTTGTTTTTCCGACCCGTGCTTGAATCTTCGCGTCGGCCCCGTCCGGGGTCAAGGC
>WGDQ01000701.1 GCA_015493185.1 Planctomycetaceae bacterium | reverse complement strand
TATCGTGTGATCGAGGAGGCGGTGCATTCTGTCCACGGTCCCACGATGCGGGCGGCGCTGGGCGAGTTCGACCGGCAACCGCTCGATGTCCGCTCGCGCGTGCTTGAACAAAGTTCGCGAGTGGCTCAGCAGGAGCTAGCAGCCTATTGAGAAATTCATTCTGGCTGCGAGCGGCCTGGGAACCGGCCAACTGCGGGGCGGCCGAAATTCGGCATATCTTCTCTTCAGGCTTTCAGTCAGGCCTGCGGCCGGTTTCAGTGAGCTTTCTTGTTTCCAGCTTGTTCTTGCTGACGATCCCGTTTTTCAACAAACGGCAAGAAACGTCGACCACCGGTGTGTGCGATTGCGCGCGATGCGTTGGCTGCAACGATATGGCGAGCCTTTGCCGGTAGCCGGTAGGATGACCCGTCTGGGTGCGTCGGAAGGGGATCGGGAGCAGGGCCCACGGGAGGGTGAATACGGCACACAGCGGGGAACGGCCCACGTGGTAGAAGTTTTTCGGCAGGTTCGCTCGCCCCGTAGCTCAGTAGGCATGACGTTGGCGAAAGCCGCGCCAAATGGTGAGCCAGAGAATCTTCAGGTCGAGCCACAGCGACCAATGGGCAATGTAGTAGAGATCGAATTGCACGCGCCGCCGGAGTGAGCTGTTGCCGCGCCAGCCGTGTACTTGTGCCCAGCCGGTCATGCCCACCTTGACACGATGGCGCTGCGCGTAGTTGGGAATCTGCTGGCGAAAGCGTTCGACGAAAATGCCGCGTTCGGGCCGCGGCCCGACAAGACTCATCGAACCGGTCAATACGTTGAAGAGCTGCGGCAACTCGTCGAGGTTGTATCGTCGCATGAAGCGGCCCAACGGCGTGCAGCGATGATCGGCGGGCGATGCCCACACGGGCCCGGTTTCTCGTTCGGCGTCGACCCGCATGCTACGAAATTTGAGCATCTGAAAGGGCCGGCCGTTGAGCCCGCGCCGCTGCTGGCGATAGAAAACCGGGCCTGGGCTGGTGAGCTTGATCAATAGCGCCAAGCCGAGCAACAGGGGGGCCAGCAGCACCAGACCGGTGGCGGCGATCGCCAAATCCATGGCGCGCTTGGCGTTTTGATGCCAACCAAGCTGTGGGTTTTCGCGCAGGCTGATAAAGGCCACGTTGTCGACCTCGCGCATCCGCAGTTTCATGCCGGCCAGCTCGGGCACGTCGGGCACGAATTGCACGTCAACGAGCAGATCGCTCAGCAGGCGATTGATTCGGGGCAGTTCGTCGTAGCGTGACAAGGGCAAGGCGAGAAACACGTGGTCGGCGTCGTGTTGCAAGACGAGCCGAGGTAGCTGATCGATGGTGCCCAGTCGCGGAAGCCAGGCCGGTTCGGTTGGCGGCGGATCGTCGACGACCCCCACAGCTTCCAGGCCAGTCCAGCCGTTGTTGCGAATGGTTTCCGCAACGAGCTTGCCGGTCCGGCCGGCGCCGACAATCAAAGCCCGGCCGTAGTTGAGCCCCCGATGGCGAAGGTGACGCAGCACACGCCAGATGAGCCGACGGGCCATGAGCAGGCCGGCGCTGTTGAGCAGCAGAAACAGAGCAAGCGCCAAACGCGATTCGTAGCTGTCGCGTCGGTAGAAGGTTAGCGTGATCGTCAGCACGAACAGCAGTCCCGTAGCCCGACACACCACGCCCAACTCGCGCGGCAACTGTCGCAAACGGTGGATTTCGTAAAGCCCACAGGAGCGATAGGCCAGAGTGCTGAGCAGCAGAATCAGCGGCAGGCCCGCCAACACAGCATGAAAGGCCGGCACACCACCGGGCGAGGGCCACAAGCCGAAACGAAGTGCATACGCGGCCAGCCACGCCGCGGCCGTAACCAGCAGATCGCAGGCCAGAAAGACGAGCCCTAGCTTCTGTCCGTGGCGACGATACATCCGTGTTCGCCTCCGCCGTCGCGTTTTGCTTTGCCTTGTTTTTTCGAACGTCTTGCGCCAATCGCCTCACGGCCATTCATCCCGGTTGCCTTGCGAGCCGGGGGCCGATGGAGGCGCGAAACGCAAGAATTTCGGCCATCGTGCTGCGTCTTGTAGCCGATTTTGCCTTGTCGAGTCAACGCAGCGTGAATTCCCCCAGAAGTTCGGCTGCTTGGGCCACACCTGTTTCGAGCCCGCTGGCCAGCCTGAGGGGGGCGGTAGCAGGGCGGCTGAGCGTAGCCGCCGTGAGAAGAGCCTACTGCGGATGGGCGTGTTGGGGGCCTTGCGAGGGCTCAGCACAGTGGGCACACGCCGCAGCGAGGAACAACACGTGCGAGCGTAAGCGGGGCCTGGCGGACCTTGAAAACAACCATACGGTGGGCGACCGCAAACTGGGGGGAGCAAAACATGGCGGCCGCGATGTTCGGCAACACCGCTAAACCAGCCGGGCAGTGGGCGACATGGTGAAAACGGTCGACTATTCAAACCCGACCTGGCCGCTGGTTGTGTCGGTTTCAGGGGTTTCCTATGTTGGGTTGTGTGTTGCGGCAACTGCAACGAGCCGCCGTGAGGACCGCATGCCGCGAGCCTCGGGTGGTTTTACGGACGAATAACGACAAACAACGTTGAGCGTTTCAAGGCGATGCAGCGACAAGCCGGGGTTGGCGAAAAATATCTGATTCTGGGGGCCGGTTCTTCGGGGCTGACCGTGGCCAGGGCGTTCAAGCAGTTCGACATTCCTTTCGAGTGCGTCGAACGCGAAGACGATGTGGGCGGCAACTGGTATTACGGGAAACCGGGCAGCAGCGTGTATCGTTCGACGCATTTGATTTCGTCGAAACCGCTGACCGAGTATCCCGACTATCCGATGCCGGAGCATTATCCCGATTACCCGCGGCACGACCAGGTTTTCGAATACCTTCGCTCGTATGCCCGGCACTTCGGTCTTTACGACCACATTCGTTTCAACACATCGGTGGAATCGATTGAGCCGCTCGCAGACCGTGCCGACGCCCTCGAGGGCGAGGTCAACGAGGCGAACGTTGACGGCGATGCCTCGCGGTCGGCCGGCGCGGCGACGGGCGAGGCCCGACATGCCGGTTGGCTGGTCACGTTTTCTGACGGCAGGCAGCAGGCGTATCGTGGTGTGGTGATTGCCAACGGGCACCTGTGGGATCCGAAGTATCCGGATTACCCGGGGCATTTCGACGGTGTGGTGTTGCACTCGTCGCAATACAAGACGCACGACGTGCTGGTTGATCGGCGGGTGTTGGTCGTGGGTGCGGGCAACTCGGGCTGCGACATTGCGGTTGAAAGCGCGCAGAACGCGACGCAAACGTTTCACAGCACACGCCGCGGCTATCATTACATGCCGAAATACTTTTTCGGCATGCCGGCCGATCAGTTGGGCGAGCGGTTTTTGCGGTGGCGGATGCCTTTGTGGCTACGGCGGCTTTCGGCCGGGTTGATGGTGAAGATGGTGCTTGGTTGGCCGCACGACTATGGTCTGCCGAAGCCGGACCATCGTTTGTTCGAAAGCCACCCGATCGTCAATTCGCAGTTGCTCTACTACGTGGGGCACGGCGAGATCATCGTGAAGCCCGACGTTGAGCGGTTGCTGGGCGATCGTGTGCGATTTGTGGACGGCAGTGAAGAGGCGATCGACGTGATCGTGTATGCCACGGGTTTCAATGTGTCGTTTCCGTTCATCGACAATCGTTATGTGAACTGGAAGAACGGCCGGCCCGACCTGTACTTGAACGTGTTTCACCCCCACGACGATACGCTGTTTTTCGCCGGTTTGATTCAGCCCGACAGCGGGCAGTTCGGCCTGGTGCACTATCAGGCACAGGTGATTGCGCGATTTGTCGATGCGTTGCGGCACGACCCGCGCGAGGCCGAATGGTTTCGCCGAGAAAAAGCACGGGGGCACGACGACCTGGGTCGCGGCATTCGCTATCTGCCATCGGCCCGACACGCTTTGGAGGTCGAGCATTTCAGCTATCGCCGCCGATTACGCAAAGCAGCGGCCCGCTTCGACGCGTTGAGCAGGCGACGGCGCCGGGGCCGAGTGGAGGCCGCCTGAGCGGATTGCAGCGGTTGGGGCGCGCGGTGCCGATTTCGATCAAATGCCTCTCGCGGGCTTTTTTTCTTCTGCTTTTCTTCTGCGTTGCGATGGGGTGAGCGGTTTGCGTGGGTCGCGAGGCGTGTGGTCGTACTGCCGTTGCCCGCAGATGGTGCCCTAGGTGTGCCGATGCGGCATGCCGCGGGCAAGGGCGTTGTGGCGACGGGGCCTTTTGAGCGGTGCGCCGTCACGGGGCCTTGGCCTGCTGTGTTGGTGAAGGCCGTGCCTCAAGGGGCAGGGTGCGGTTGGTCGGCATGCTGCTGTGCCGGTCGCACGGTGAGCAGAGATGGGCTCTCTCGGTTTGCCTGACGATTTGTTGCACGGAGACGGGCTATAATTCCGTGGGGTCTTCTAATAACGCCTAAGCGCCTGCCGATGTCGTACACCATTGCCAAGATCGTTTGTCGCCGCTGCTATGCCGTGCTCGATGCGGACGATGCCTATTGCCGGCGGTGCGGTGCGCCCACGTCGCGAAACGATCTGTCGGCCCCACAAGCCGGTTCTCAGGCCGCCGGCTCGCCTGCGCAAACGGCGCGTGGCACCGCATCGCGCGGGTCGGGGCAGCCCGAGCAATCGGCCGCCGACTCTTACCGCGACCATTCGGCCGGCGCGCCGCGACAAGCGGCGGGCAAACACGCCCCGAAGCTGTTCTCGGATTCGATTCGAGACAATCCTTGGGTCGTGCTGGCACTTTTGTTTCTGGTGCTGGGGCCGCTCGGGCTTCCGTTGTTGTGGCGAAGCCGCGCGTTTTCGAACACCAGCAAAATCATTATCTCTGTGGTGCTCGTGGGCATTATGGTGCTTGCCGTTGCGATTATCGGCTATGTGCTTTGGCTGGTGATCGGGCCGTTGACCGAATTGAAAAACGCGGTTTTGTAGAAACGGCCGGGCGAGACGTTGGCCTGCAACAGGCAACAGGAGGTCGCGATAAGCGACCGCCCGCGGGCGTTGTGGACCGATGGTGGATCAGAACTCGATTTCCGCCAGATCCTCGCCCAACTCGGTGTTGGGAAAAATGGCCCGCGCGGTTTGCAGGTCGATCGGATCGTCGTCCGTCGAAGCGGGATCCATGTGCACCAGAATCAGCCGCTTGGCACCGCAGGCCTTGGCAACCTGTGCGACGGGTGTGGTGTGGCTGTGCCCTGTTTTTTCGGCCCACGCGGCCTGGTTGTCCGGGAAGTAGCACTCGTGTACCAACAGATCGACGCCTTGCAGCAGCTTTACATACGGGGCATCGACGGCTGCCGTGGTGTCGGTAACGTAGGCCATCGACCGCTGCGGCCAATCGAGGCGAAAGCCGATCGAGCCGCCTGGATGCTGTAGGGGAAAATGACGCACTGTGCCCCCTCCGCCGATAGCCACCGATTCCTTTAGCGGGCGAAAATCGCAGCGAGGTGCGACGGGAAAAATGGCCTCGGCGAAAAGGTGTTTCCGGATGGCGTCGATCTTTTCTTGAGCGGCGTGCACTGTGACGCGTTGCAGGGTTTTGTCGGCCAGCACCCCGTGCAAGTAAGTAAGGCCCACGATGTGGTCCAGATGCGCATGGCTCAGGAAGATGTCGAGCTCATCGGTGGTCGTGTAGCGAGCCAGCCGAAAGAGTCCTGTGCCGGCGTCGAGCACCACGCCGCACTGCGGCAGCGCGAGGCAGAGCGTATGGCGCCGCTCGTTGGGGAAGTAGCCCGTCGTGCCTAGCAGTACGAGTTTCATGTTCGGGCGCCACCCTTTTCGCAAAAGGCCGGATTGCGTGCGAGAGTGAATCGTTGCGAGAGTGAACAGTAAGGGATAGCCAAAGCCAAGGTGGGCAACGTGGTGCCGGCGGTTGCCGAGCAAAGCGCCGCACGCAGCGAGGACCACGAATCGGTGGCCCATAGGCGCTTGGTTTCTCTGGCGACACATCACCGGCGCATGGGATCGCCGGCGATGGGCGATAAGCCGTTTTTTTCCGACCGCGTGCGGTGTTGGTTTTTTTCGCTCCGCTGCGCGCGACGCGGGGTGCGGTTCATTGTGCCAGAAAGAATTGTCCGACCGCCAGAGATTTCCAGCCGCTTTGTGTTCTGGTGCCCTGACGCCCTGACGGCTCGATGCACCGATGCCCCGTGATGTGCCGGTGTTTGTGAAACACAAGCCCACGGGGCCAATCTGAGAGGGATGCAACTCAGCGGGGCGGGCCGAGCAGCCGATTCAAACCGCGATTGATCTGTTCACGCAGGGCATCGCCGGCGGCTTCTTGAATGAATTGGGCGGCCAGACGGTCCATTTCGCGGCGATCGATTCGTGGCTGCGACAGGGTGCCGCCGACGGGCAGGCGGATGATGCGTCGTCGCAAGGCTTCGCCCAGGGGATTGTTGCCGATCCATTTCCGCGGCACCGGCATTTCCACCATCAGGGCCAACGATTGGTCGAGCCCCACCGAACCGTATGTGCGGATCGTGGCATCGGGAAAGACGAGTTCCAGACCTTGGTGATAGATCCGACCGCCAACCATGCGAAACTGCACGTTCGACTGGCGAGCTAACCGTATTTGGCCCGGTTCGTCGAGCAACAGGGCCAGCTCGCGAACCAAGGGGCCGGCGCCGACGCGGACATCGTGAACGGTGAGCGTGCCACTCACTTCCGAGGCATCGGGTGATGCGATGGGCACACGGCAATCGGACAACGCCACGGAGAAGCGGCCCTCGGCTTCGGCAACGCCGGAAAGCACCGGCGCGATGTATTGCAATGCGGCTGCGCACATGGCCGGCGTGATGCGGACCTGCTCGATGAGTTGGCCCGGCGGAAGCCATAGCATGGCGGGGCCGGGCGACAGCCGCACTTGTGGCGCCGCTCGCAATCGGCCCTGGCTTACAACCAGATCGAGCGGCTCGATTTGCAGCAGCCCGCGTTCTAGCCGGGCACGCAACAGCCCTGGCCCGACGAGAAAGCCGTAGACGTCGGCCGCTTGCCAACCCAAGCCCGCTTCGGCCTCCAGGCGCGCGAGCAGCGGCGCGGAAGCTGCCGCGTCGGCATTGGAGGAAGCATCGCGCTGGACGGTGACCATCGTTCCCTCGGACGGCGAAGCGGCCGGTGAAGAGGAAGACGCCAGCGGACCTCGGACCGAAAATGCCTCTCGACCTTGTCCCGTCAGGCGCACACCCGATCCGGCGAACGACTGAATGAGCCCGTTCAGCCGATCAAGGTCGTACTGAACCTGACCATCGAGGGCCAACAGCCGTTGGCCGTAAAGGTCGTCGAGCGTGCCGCTCAGCGTGCAGTTCAGACCGGATGAAACGAGCCGGCAGTCGGCGATTTGCAAACGGTCGGCCTGGTCGTCGTATCGGATCGTGGCGAGCAGCCTTACCTGGGGTTCGCGCCAGATCGTCTCGGGCGACCATTGGGCGACGAACTGATCGACGATCAGATCGGCTTCGGCCTGGACCTGGCCTTGCTGGCGGAGAAGTCGGAGTTCGCCTCGTGCGGTGCCCCAATAACGCGTGGTGTTGGGATCGTCGCCCGTCTCGAACCAGCCGAGCAACCGATTCACGTCGCCCTGGTAGCGCAACACGCCTTGGGCCTGCGGTGGTCCTTCATCGGGCAGGGTCACGCGCAGCGAATTCGATTGCACCAGCAGTGTGGAGGAAGTCAGCGAAAGCTGGTCGAGGTTGAACTGCCTTGCGTCGGTCGAAACGCGGCCGGCCAAGACCAATTCGAGAGCGGGTTCGTCGATATCGATGGCCGAACCGGCCACGCGCAGGCCGCGCATGCGACAGCGCGATTGGCTGACAGTGAGCGACTGGCGGTCGTACTGTAGCGAGGCATTGCAGTCGATATTGCCCTGCAATCGCCAATCATCCAACGTTCCCAACCAAGGCCGCACGCGCGACTGCCAACGCTCCAGCTCGCCTTGCAGAGCGATGGCCAGAGGCCACGCCGCCGGGGTTTCGGTGCCGATCGCGACCGGGCCGCGCAGTGCCACCTGAAGCCGATC
>WGDQ01000700.1 GCA_015493185.1 Planctomycetaceae bacterium | reverse complement strand
CACCAGATCAACCCCGGCACCAGATCAACCCCACACCCAGATCAACCCCGCAGTCGATGCGAGCAACCGCCACGCGCAAGGCGCCGCTCGGCAGCAAGACAAACCGGGGGACAAGCCCGGGTAAGGACGGGCCAACCCCGACAAAGACAAGCGCGGCACGTCAGCGAGATTGCCCGGCAGCCGAGGGTTCGGCCTCGACGTCTTCGAACAGGGCATCGACGAAGGAATCGGGATCGAACGGCACAAGATCGTCGGCCGTTTCGCCCACGCCGACAAACTTGACCGGCAGCCCGACCTGTTGGCGAATCGGCACCACCACGCCGCCCTTGGCCGTGCCGTCGAGCTTGGCCAACACAATTCCGGTGCAGTGCACCGCGTCGGTGAAATGTTTTGCCTGGCTAATGCCGTGCTGGCCGGTCGTTGCGTCGAGCACCAGCAGCACCTCGTGCGGCGCGCCCTCGACCTGCTTGCCGATAACACGGTGGATTTTCGTCAGTTGTTGCATCAGGTTCTGCTGGGTTTGCAAACGCCCTGCCGTATCTACGATGCAGACGTCGGCCCCTTTTTCCAACGCGGCCGCCACGGCCCGATGCGCCACGCTGGCCGGGTCGCTGCCTTGCTCGCCGGTCACAATGTCAACCCCCAGCCGCTCGGCCCAAATCGCCAGTTGCTCCACGGCCGCCGCCCGAAACGTATCGGCAGCCCCCAACACCACCTGCTTGCCTTGCGACCGAAACAGCTTGGCCAACTTCGCGATCGACGTCGTCTTCCCCGATCCGTTCACGCCGCACACCATAATGACCGTCAGCCCCTCGGGCGCAAGCTGAATCGGTTCGCCGGGCTGGGCCAGCAACTGTTTTAGTTTCTCCTTGATCGTGGCGGTCACGTCCGTGAGCTGAACCACTCGGGCCCGATGCGTTTGCCGAACCTCCTCGACAATCTGCTGCGCGGCCTGCACGCCCAGGTCCATTTTGATCAGCACTTCGAACAGCTCGTCGAGAAACGCATCGTCGACAAGCCGGCCCTCGCGCTTGAAAAGATCGCGAACGTCGGTGTTCAGCAATTGGGCCGTTTTCTTCAGCCCTTGTCGGAATCGATCGAAAAGACCCATGGCAAACGTCGCTCAGCTTAGTCCAGTGAACCCGTAGTTAAAAAAGAGAAAAAGAAAACACACTCGCAAAATCAATGCACCACGATCACGGCTCCCTGCGGCCCACGATCGGCTTGCCCATCCGGCACGCCTCGGGCCGTCAATGGCCACAACCACATGGCCCAATGCGTCACGATTCGGCCTCGTCGCTGCGCGAATACAACTGGTCGAGAATCCCGTTGACGAACTGCGGCGACTGCTTGGCACCAAATCGCTTCGACAGCTCGACCGCCTCGTTGATGGCCACACGAGGCGGTGTCGACGTATACAGCAACTCGTAGGCACCCAGCCGCAAAATGTTGCGGTCCGTAACCGCCATGCGCGACAAGCTCCAATTGTCGGCCGTTTGGCTCAAGATCGCGTCCAACTCATCCCGATTGCGACGTACCCCCGAAATCAGATTTCGGGCAAACTCGATCAGCTCCGGCGCGCGGAGGCGCCCCGCCAGAAATGCCTCGGTCACTTCGGGCTGGGTCGGCGGGTTCAGATCGTCTTGAAACAAGACCTGAAGCGCCACTTCTCGTGCGCGGCTACGTCGGGCCATGATGCCGGCTGCGACTTCAAAAAGGCGAAAAACGCAAAAACAACAAGCAAGCAAACACTCAGGAGGAGGGCAAACAGCCACGGGCGAGGGCGACGGCAGCTCGGCCAAACCGAAAAAAACCACTCGGCCGGTCGGTCCGGGCAAGCCGTCGTCAGCTTTCGGAGGGAATCCGACGCAACAAGTCGGCCATCTCCAGGGCGGCGCTGGCACACTCAGCCCCTTTGTTGCCTACGTTGCCGCCTGCTCGATGGATCGCCTGTTCGAGCGTATCGCAGGTCAGTATACCGAACAAGGCCGGTACGCCGCACTCCAAACCAATCTGCATCAGGGCGTGGCTCACCGCGCGGTTGATGTGCCGATCGTGCGTGGTTTCGCCCCGAATCACGGCTCCCAGGCAAATCACCGCGGCGTAACGTCCCGAGCGGGCCATCCGATGCGCCACGGTCGGTATCTCAAACGCGCCGGGGGTCCAAGCCACGTCGATCGCCTGTTCCGCCACACCGGCCGCGCGAAGGGTTTCGAGCGCCCCGTCGAGCAAGCGCGACGTGATCGAATCGTTGTAGCGCGATACGACAATCGCGTACTGCAACGACGCCGCAGACTGCTCTCGACCTTCATAAACGTTCGGCACGCAATAACCCCCCTCACAAACAAACACATCGGCACACCGGCACATCAACAGGGCAGGGCAGGGCGGCTCGCGCCCGCTTCCGCACAAAACCGCCCCGCAAACATAAAGCCGGCCCACAACGCCCCGGTCGACCCGATCGACCCGGGCAATCCGGCTTGCCGGAAAAAGCCACCCGTGGCGCGATGCTACGACTTCATGCTCATCAAAAATTCCGCGTTGCTCTTCGTCTTTTGCAGCCGGGTAACGAGCAGCTCCATCGCGTCGGCGGGGCTCATTTCGTGCAGCACGCGCCGCAGAATGCACACGCGGCGATACTCCTCCGGGTCCATCAGCATCTCTTCGCGCCGCGTTCCGCTCGCATTGATGTCGATGGCCGGCCAAATCCGTTTTTCCACCAATCGGCGATCGAGCACGATCTCCAAATTCCCCGTCCCTTTGAACTCCTCGAAAATCACTTCGTCCATCTTGCTGCCCGTGTCTACCAGCGCGGTGCCCAATATCGTGAGCGAGCCCCCTTCTTCCACCTTGCGGGCCGCACCGAAGAAACGCTTCGGCCGCTGCAAGGCGTTGGCGTCCACACCGCCCGAGAGAATCTTGCCCGAGTGCGGACACTCCG
>WGDQ01000699.1 GCA_015493185.1 Planctomycetaceae bacterium | reverse complement strand
GATGAAAACCAGGCTTGTGCCAACATCGGTTCGGCAGGCTCCCATGCTTTTTCGGACTTGCGACAGGCTGCGTGCTCGGGCTTTCGGGCTTCAACGCTTCCCAAGCATCGTTCTTAAGGGCCGATTTCACCACGGTTCGCGCCACCGCTGCCGGCCACGCGTGGCTAAAGCGGTCGACGAGCGGCGGCCGGCCGGAGATTCAATCGGCGAATTCATCGGCGTAGACGCGGGTCGATTCTTCTTCGACCATAGGCTCAACCAACTCGCGACTGCGGACAAAGGCCCGCAGGCGTTTCTGGCCGGCTTCGAGGCAACGGACGCGGATGCGGTAGGTCATGGTTTGCCCCGCCTCGAGTGATTCGCTCGGAGCGAAAAGCACGCGCCCGGCCTCAAGCTGTGCGTCGCCCGGTCCGTGTGCCTCCATCGCGCGAAGGCCGTCGCCCAAGAGCGCGGCCACCTGAACGTCGTTGGCCGGCACGCTGCCACGGTTGGTCAGACGGATTTCGTAGGTTGTTTCGGCGCCGACCTCAATGGGATCGTCGGCATCGATCACTTCTATGGCTAGGTTGGCCGAGCCTTCGACGCGCGTGATCAGCGCCGTACGCACCACCGAGGTCGATTCTGCGACGGCCGCGGCGGTAACCTGATGTTCGCCCGGTGTGACTGGAATCAGTTGCACCCCCACCTCGGCCGTGTGGCCCGGTTCGAGCGACCCGACGAACCAGGCCACTTCGCGCGTTTGCTCATCGAACGAACCGCCCGGGCTTGCTTCGACGAATCGGAAACCCTCGGGCACGAGATCGAACACTTGTACGTTTTCAGCCGGCGCGGGGCCCGGGTTGTAAACCGAGAGCGTGTATCGCGCCGGACGATCGACAAAGCGCAACTTCGGGCCATCGATCGCCACCGAAAGCTGTGGTTTGATAACACGAACTTGCCGGCTGGCCTGGGCTTCGATTTCCGCGGCGCCTCGGGCCACGGCCCGAATCGCGGCCGTGCCCGCCGTTTTTCCCACGAGGTTCAGGCGGATGTCGCGCCAGTGGCCTGGTAGAAGCGTGCCCACTGCGTATTCGCGCTGCGTTGGCGTGCCGCCGGCGAGCGACTCGTCAACCCATGTCGCCAGCACGACGCGACGGGCCGGTCCGTTGCCCCGATTGCCAACGCGCACGGTGCAGGTGGTCGCCTGTCCGAGGGCAACTTGCTCGGGCCCTTCGATCGCGACGATCAACTGTGGATCGAGCACGGCCACCCGTGCCGCGGTTAAGCGGGTGGTTGTCACGGCGGCTGCCGGGGTCAATTCGCCGGCCGTTTCAGCAAGCAGGTGCAAGTCGATTTGCACCTGCTGGTCCGGTTCGATACGGCCGATTTCCCACTGCAAAACATTGCCGTTGGGGGTTGCCGGAGGGCGGCTGTCGACAAGCTGGGCCGTTTCCGGCAAACGAACGTGTACCGTCACACCGATGGCCGGCTGCTCGCTGTTGTTGTGAATGATCAGTTGAAACGGTGCCTTTTCGCCACGATTCAGCTCTTTAGGTACTTTCCAGCGGATTGCCAGGCTATCGCTTCCGGCGGGTGCGTCGGGAACAGCCGGATCGTGTGGCCGATTGGTCGTCGGCCAAACGCGACCGTCGGTGCTGGCTGGGAGATTGCGGTTGCTTCGCATGGCTGAGGCCGATGCTGCGAACGCGCCCGGTTCTGCGCTGCCCGGCGAGAGATTGAAAGCGCCGGTCGGGCGGTTGGCCGCTGCGCGTTCTCGAACCTCAGATCCGAAAGGTGAGTAACTATCTTGTGGGTGACCTTGTGGGTGACCGTCGGCGGCTTCGACGATCGACTTGCGATCGGGCACCGGCAACGGCGCGAACACGGAGTTGGATGACAAACGGCCTCCGACCGCGCGAGACGTGACCGGTGAGGCGGCATCGAAAGATTCGTCCAGCAAATTGGGGTCGGGCGAGTTGCCGGTTTCTCGTGGATTGGGGGCCGCGGAATCGATCGCGCGGGTTGCGGTCGACTGCTGCCCTTGGTGATGCGAGATGTCCGATACGGAGACGGTTTCGGGAGAATCGTCGAGCGGTTCGTCGGGAAGCTGCTGTTTGAGTTCGTCGAACCGTTGGTTCAAGTCGAACGTTCTGCCGTTGGCCGTGGCCACCTGTTCGCGTTGTTGATCGTTCCCGGTGTGTCCGCTCGCCAACCGAACCGCCCGGTCGCCCGCCGACTGTTCCGACCAGACATGCGCCACAGCCGACTGAGCACCGGGGCGAGAT
>WGDQ01000698.1 GCA_015493185.1 Planctomycetaceae bacterium | reverse complement strand
CGGGCCATTTTACTCTGTGGCGTAGGTGCCGCGTCTGCAAGGGTCAATCGCCCGGCCCCGAAGCTGCCGCAGCACCGGTGGCCAGTGTGGCTTGCGGATCGAGCGTGAGCTGGAGGTCTTTGAAACGAACTTCCATCGCCGGTCCGGCATGGATCTGTAGCGCGATGATGCCGCGACGGGCTCCCGGCGGGTCGTCCAGGTCGACGCAGAGCTGGCCGTTGAGCCAGGTGCGAATACGGCTGCCGACGGCCTCGATCTCGTAGGTGTTCCACTCGTCCGGCTTGACGTGCTGTTCGCCGCTTTGGTCCCACAGCACGCCACGCCCGCGCTCTTCGTAAAGTTTGCCCCACCAGCCCGGCCCGATGTCGGCCTGATAGCCGCGCACCTCGCCGTCGGGCAGCGCTTCGCTGCGAAACTGAATGCCGCTGTTGCCGCGGTTGCCCACCAGCTTTACTTGCACGCGGAGCCGGAAATCTTCGACGGCCAGATCGCTGACAAGAAAGGCGTTGTGGTCCAGTCCCGAACTGCGGCCGACAATCTGCCCGTTTTCCACCTGCCAGAGCGACTTGTCGCCGTGCCATTCGGTCAGATCGCGCCCGTTGAAGAAGCCGGCCACGTTCTCGGGTGTGGCCAACATGGGCACCTGACGCGGACTGGCCAGATAGGCCACCAAGGCCCGCACCTGGCGGTCGTCGAGCGGACGGAGCAAATCGTCGGGCATCATCGACTTTTCGCTCTCGGCCATCTCGTCGATCTCGTCGTTGGGAATTACGAGCAATTCTTTTTCGGTTTGGATCGTAACGGCATCGTTGTCGCGCCGGCGAACAATGCCGGTAACGATGCGGCCGTCGGTGGTGGCGATCGTTGTGGCCCGATAGTCTTTGGCAATCAGCGAGCTGGGATCGAGTACGTTGCTGAGCAAATAGTCGAGGTCCGCGCGGTTCGAGCCGGTAAGCTCTGGCCCCACGTTGCCGCCGGTGCCGAAGAGCTTGTGGCATTGCTGGCACGTTTTGGCGAACACAGCGCGGCCCAACTCGACATCGGCCGGCGGGGTCTTCGTTGATTTCTTACCCAGCAATTTTTTGTAACGAGCGATCAGTTTGGCTTTTTCCTCGGGCGTATCGCGCACGGTGCCCCAAACCTCGGCAAGTCGGGCCTCGATGGCTGGATCGCGGAGATTGCGCATCTGCCGAACGACGTCGGCGGTCAGGTCGGCCGACGGCACGCGTTTCTCGGCAATCGCTTCGAGCAATGCCTTGGCGTACGTTGCTCGTGAGGAGAGCGTGGCCAACGCATCCCGTTTTTCGTCCGGGGTGAGCGTGCCATAAACGGCCAGAATGCGGGCCGGTGTTTCGGCATGGCTGTGAGCAGCCAGCGCACGCAGTGCGTCGCCGCGCAACGCGCGATCGGAAAGCAGCCCGTGCAGCACCGACGCCATGCCGGGAGCACGCACGTTCTCGAGTGTGGCCAACGCTCGGCGCCGGGCGTCGGGCGCGGCCGCCGAGTCGGTGAGAACCGCACGCAAGCGATCGAGCGCGACGGGATCGCCGAATTTGACGGCCAGCGATAGGGCCCGCTCGGCGACCTCGGCATGGGGGCTATCGAGCAGCTTTCGTGAAACCGACGACCAGCTTCGGGGCATGTCGAGATGCCGGCGTCCGCGGGTGCCTTCTTCCAAACCGCGGAAGAAGACCAATTGCCGCTCGGGCGAGGTGGCCTCTCCCAGATGTCGCACCAGCAGGTCGATCGACTCGGGGGTTGCCAGCGCCGTGACGCGACGCACGGTGAACTCGAGCAACCGTGGCAGCCGCGACGATTCGGCCAGCTTCAAGGCCCGCTCGGCGTCGACGGCGACCAACGGTTCGAGGGCATACCAATTGAGCAACGGCAGGTTGTGATCGTTCGCATCTTCCGCGTGGGTCACCAGTCGCGCCAACAGTGACCAACGGGCTTCGGCCGGTAGGCGGCCGGCCGCCGACGCCAATTCGAGCCGCACGACTGGCGAGGGATCGTCGCGTGAGAGCTCCTCCATTCGCGCGAGCAGGGCGCTGGAAACCGAACGATCTTCCGCCGCACAACGAACCGCCCAACCGCGGACATGGGGGCTTGCGTCGCGCAGCGCGCGAAGCACCTGTTCGTCGCTCAGGCCGCCTGTCGTGTGCAACGCCCACAACCCGCGCAGGCGGCGTGTGGCTTCAGGATGTTTGAAGGTGATTTCCTCGAGCCGACGTCGCGCGGTTGGGTCGAGCTTGCCCGCGGCGGCCCGCTGCTGCAAGATGCGTCGGGCGTGGCGCACAAACCAGTCGTTGGCGTGCAGGGCCAGTTCGGCCAGTTCGACATCGCCCAGCGTGTTCAGATCGCCCGTCAGCGGCCGGTCGGGCTGTCCGTCGTTGTAGCACACTTTGAAGATGCGGCCGTTCGTGCGATCGTGGCCATCGGTTTTCATGTGATGGCACTGGTTCTTATCGTACCAGTCGATCATGTACACCTGTCCGTCGGGGCCGTAGCGCAGGTTGATGATTTGCGACCAACGATCGTTGGCCACGATAAAGTCAGGACCGTGGCTGCCCACGTAGCCTGAGCCGTTGGCGCGCAGCCGATCCATGTTGATCCGCGCGCCGTGGATGTTGTTCATGAAAATCTGGCCGCGATACTGCTCGGGCCAGCGGCCGCCAAGATAGATCATCGCGCCGGCGTGTGCGTGGCCGCCCCCGGCCGCCGCCGAACGGCTGTTGCCCCCGTGGGGCGAGCTGCCAAGCCAGTGACGGTGGTCGGCAATGGTTTTGATGTCGTCGTAGGTATACGGGTTGAAATGCCGACCTGCCTGACGACGGTAGCGGGCGCCGGGAATGATGTGAAACAGGTGCGGAATAACGCAGGCCGTGCAGAAGGCCTGCCCCACGTCGTTGAAGTCGACTCCCCAGGGATTGCTCGTACCGTGGGCAAACACCTCGAAGCGATGCTCGATGGGGTGATAACGCCAAATGCCCGCGTTCAGAGGAATTCGCTGGTCTTTGGGCGTGCCCGGCTTGCCGACGCGCGAATGCGTGAACACGCCATGGCAGCCGTAAAGCCAGCCATCGGGGCCCCAGATAAACGTATTCAGCGTTTCGTGCGTATCGTGCCACGCCCAGCCGTCGAGCAATATGCGGGGCGGGCCGTCCGGGCGATCGTCGCCATCGGCATCGGGCACGAACATCAAATACGGCGCGGCGCCGATCCACACGCCACCGAAGCCGACTTCCAGCCCGCTGACCAGATTCAGCTTCTCCATGAAAACCTTGCGATGGTCGAAGTGGCCGTCGCCGTCGGTGTCTTCGAAAATCAAGATGCGGTCGTGGGCCTTTTCATCGCTGAGGCGGCGCGGGTAGCTGTAGGCCTCGGCCACCCAAAGCCGACCCCGATCGTCGATGGCCATGGCGATCGGCTGCCGCACGTCGGGCTCGCCGGCAAATAGCTTCACCGTGAAGCCCGGGACGGTGGTCATGGCACGGGCCGCTTCTTCAGGCTCCAGGCCGGCATGCGCGAATTGGTCGAGCGGCGGAATCTGGTCTTCCGGTCGAATCTTCGGGCGCGTGTCGTGAAAGCGGAAATCGTCGAAGTTGATGTGGCCCCAGCCGCCGCTACGACGATCGACCAGGCGGAGGAAAACCAGTTGACCGATGTTCGGCGTCAGGTCGATCACCACGCGGCGCATGTCTTCGCTGTTCGTTCCATGGGTGCGGAATAGCACATGCTGATCTTGCTTGCGAACCAGTTCCACGCATGTGGTGTCGTATTTGCCACCGCCCACCAAGAAGCTGGCAAAGGGATGCGTTATCTGAAACAGGGCCGACGTAAGCGTGCCCTGTGGCCCATCGCCGGCCACTTCGTAGGTGCCGACCCAGAAT
>WGDQ01000697.1 GCA_015493185.1 Planctomycetaceae bacterium | reverse complement strand
GCCATTGAGTGCTATCGCAGCCAGTTCATCGAGGGTCGCGACGACAACCCCTCATTTATCGATACGGTCCGCGACCAGGCCGCCACTTGGGGCATGCTCATCGGACGTCGGTACGGCGAACCCTTTGCTTGTCGTGAACCCCTAGGGCTCAAGAGCATGTCTCATCTGATCTAACAGCCACTAACAGCATCGTTCTGGCTGCAATCGGTCCATCCTACGGGCCTGCTCCACGGTCGCCCAAAGCTTGCATATCCGCGGCTACGACTGCGACCCTCATTCTGGAGCCGACTCGTTTTACTTCTCTTTCGTCTCTTTCGTCGACGAAGAAGTTTTTCAACAAAACGGTTAAACATCCTGATCGAGCTTTCGATTGGAGAAGCCAGGGCAACTTTTCCGATAAACGGGATACTAACGGCCCGACTGCGTACCGGCATGTCGTGTGCGTGCGCACGGGCTATAGCCGCAAGTTCGAAGCTGCCGGGGGGGCAGTCGCTCGAAAAACGGCGTTAACGTGGCAAGATTCCGTCTCTTATCGGTGCTCTTTGGCCTAGTGTTTGCCGCCGTTGGCTGCCAATTGCCTACTGCGGTGCGCAAGCCGATGGTGCGCAACCCCTTTCCCCAACTGTCCAAGGTTGCCGTGGCACCGTTCATCAACCTGAGCACCGAGCCTTCGGTCGACGGTCGCCGTTTTGCGTTGGCCTACTTCAACGAGCTACAACTCGTCCCCGGCTTCGAGGTCGTGCCCATTGGAGTGGTCGAAAACGCGATGCGTACGTACCGCATCGATTTGGCCAACTCGGGCGAGGCGCGCCGGCTGGCCCAAATCTTGGGTGTCGATGCGGTCGTGGTTGGTGCGGTGACCGACTACTCGCCCTATTATCCACCGCGTCTGGGGCTGCGCGTCGAGTGGTATGCAGCCAATCCCTATTACCATCCCATTCCGCCCGGTTACGGCCTACCGCTCGATACCCCCGAGGAAGAAGACCTGCCCGAGTCACTTGTGTACGAAGCCAATCTCGCTCGGGCCAAATACCAATTGGAATCGATGGAACCGAAACCGCCGTTGGTCTTACACCCAGTGCCGCCCGCTACCGATCAACCGATTCCACCCCCTCAAGAAATCACAGATCCCGAACCGCCAGCGGGCGATAGTCAATCGCCAGTTCGTGATATTGCATATCAACCGCCCTCTGTTTCGCCCCAAGGGGAGAGGACAACCGGCCCACCGCAACCAACTCATGCAGCCCCTCAAAACGCTTTCGTCGCACCATCGTTGCAAGCACTTTCAGCACCAGTTGAAACTCCCACCAACGAGCCCGTGCTGCGACACACGCGAATCTACAACGGTCATGACGAATGGTTCACCGAGGCCCTGAGAACCTATCACCTCTTTCGCGACGATCGTCGCGACGTCGGTTGGCGAACCTATCTGCAACGCAGCGAAGACTTTATCCGCTTCTGCTGCCATCTGCACATCGCTGAAATGCTCACCGCCCGTGGCGGAGCCGCTTCAAGTGAGTTGGTGTTTCGCCCTGCTCCCAACCGATAAACAGCTACAGACGCCGGCAATGCTGCGTCGGAGTGGTCTTACCGCCGCTGTCAGACCATCGAACCTTTTTCGCGTGTGACAACATCATCTTGCAATAGATAGGACGTGGTGCATCCACAGCTTTACTGCAATGGGTGAAGCGGATGCGACGGGAAACAAGGAGGATCGGAACCGTGGCGCAGGACATCAACGTTTTGGCTCTCGTAAAAGGTTCCGAGCGCTACGTCTTTTTGTACGACGATGCCAGCCGAGCCGAGACGCTCCGCGTGCTGGGGCGCTTCGCTTCGAATCCCGACTTGAGCTTCACCTGGTACGATGCCGCTGTACTCAGTCAAAAGGTTCGGCAAGAAACGCCGCCGCCACCGAAGCACTCGCGGTTCGATCTTCCTCTGCCCACGGATTCTGACGATATGCCTTAGGGAAGCACTCTCTTTCCTGGTTTTCATGCTCTGAAGCCGCGCCGCCATCAACGGCTCGTACGCCGGTCGCCCCCGTAAGCAGCCAATCGCCGCAACCTCGCGTGCGAACTCCGTCAGCATCGTCTTCGCAGAGGCATGCTGGCTTGCTGCGGCCTACTTGCGATTTCACACGGGGCGCATGAACGCCACGTGTTTCGCCACCGGGCTGCATCACGTTCGAGCCCCGTGATCCAAACCGTCCAACCCTACGGTTGCGCCTGGCACCGCCCAGCAGTCGTTTCACATCGCGACGCGATTCGGCAACGCGTCAAACGCGTCGACGTCTCTGCCCACGCGGCATCGTGGCAGCCCCCTTTCGAGTACCGCTTTCACCATGAGTCTTCCGACCAAACAACAGCAGTGCCGCAGGCGGACCAAGCGCGGCAAAACGTCGACCAACACGGCCGATGCACGCACCCGACCGCAGCGACGATCGAAAGCCGCAACCGAACGAGCCTCATTTGAAACGGCGTCTGAGCGATTTCTGACTTATCTAAAAGTCGAACGAAATGCATCGGAACTCACGGTAAAAAGCTATCGCGAAGATCTGGCCGCGCTGGGGGCCTACCTGGCCGAGCGTCACGGCGGCAAACCGCCAGCGGCCCGCCACGTAACGATCATGGACTTGCGCGGCTACCTGGCCATGATGCACGAAGCTGGCTACGCACGCACAACCGTTGCCCGACGGCTCGCTTCGCTTCGTAGTTTTTTCCGCTTTGGCCAACGAGAAGGCTGGACTGAAAGCAATCCGGCCCGGGCGTTACGCAACCCGCGCAAGCATCGATCACTGCCACACTTCCTTTCCACGGAAGAACTGGCGCGTTTGCTCGAAGCACCACCGGCCAACGAAACACTCGGGCTTCGCGATCGCGCAATGCTCGAAACACTTTATTCCGCGGGCTTGCGGGTTAGCGAGCTGGTTGGACTCAACGACGGCGACCTCGACCTGCGCGAAGGCTTGGTAACCGTGCGAGG
>WGDQ01000696.1 GCA_015493185.1 Planctomycetaceae bacterium | reverse complement strand
GAGATGTGTATAAGAGACAGCCGTCAGGGTTCAACGACGCTCACAGGGCCAAAAGTCAGAGTTTTGGCAACCTGGGAATTCACGGGACCAAAAACGCGAGAAACGCCTAATCTTGGACCAGATTGCCAGAACGCCAAAACCGGTGTGTTCCTAAGCGGTTTTGGCGGTCTGGGGCGCGGCATCGGCGAGCCGCCACCACCACGGCCCCGGCACGCGGGGCTGGTACGCCACGACGCCTACGGAGCGCTTCGCTCGATCGAGCGTGCGCTTGCTGCCCCCGTGGCCATCGGTCCACCCCGCCATGATGTCGGCCGCCGGCCTCGGGCCGTCGGCTAGCGCCTGCCGCAGCCACTCGGCTGCCGCGTCGTGTTGCTCGGCTGGCCGACCACCACGTCGCGTGGCCTGCTCTGCGGCCAAGACATCATCGGCTGTCATCTCGACCGCCTCGGCATCCCACACAATCCGGGGCGGTTCACCGCAAACTCGAAATGCAAGCCCCGACGGTGTAGACGCCAGATTGCATTTGCCGGGCAGCAGCAGACGACGCGCCACGTCGTCTGGGTCGCGGGCCAGATGCCACACCGCGCGGGCCGCACCGACAAACGCCACGGAACCTAGGGCCGCTTCGTCGGCGTACGCAGCGGCTGTCTTGCGCCGATGCGCGACGACCAGCACGGCTACGCCGTACTCTTCAGCCAGCCGTGCAATGGGCGCGAGCACCGCTCGTACCTCGTTGTCCCGGTGGGCATCGGTGCGACCGCCGATGTAGGCGCCGATCGGATCGATTACCAACAACCGGCAATCGCCTAGCGCCCGCAGCGCCTCGGCGATGGCGTCCACATCGCGCAGCGTCAACAGTCGCTCGCCGTCGTCCGTGCGCACCCCGTCCAGAACGTGGATGCGCGACACGTCGGCGCCGTGAGCGTCGAGCCGGGGCCGGATGGTATCGGCTGGGGCATCTTCAGCAGATGCGATGAGCACCGAGCCGCGCGGGCACGGCGCCCCGTCGGGCCACTCGCGGCCACATGACACGTGCGCAGCCATCGCCGTGGCCAAGAACGATTTGCCTTCGCCGGGCCGGCCGACCAACAGCGCGAGCCGGCCTAACGGGATGCGCCCCGGCCATAGCCACTCGATCGGCTCGGGCTCGATGGTGGCCACACAGCGTACCACCGGCCTAGTGTCCGATTCCGCTGGTGGCTGCCATTCGGGGGCCGCGTCCGCGAGTGCCATTAACTCGGCCCGCAGCGTCTCATCGCCCGCGGATGCGCGACGTTCCACCCAGTCGTCTACATCCCCGCCGGGCGGCAGTCCCGGATCGTAGTCGGCCAGGCGGACGATGCGGACGCTCGCAGCGCCGGCCGCGTGGCAGAGCCGGGCTATGTCTTGGGCGTAGCGGTCGCCCGGTGCGTCAGCATCGGGCAGCACAACCACATGCCGACCGGCGAGAGGGGACCACTCGGTTTTTTCGGCCGCGCTCGAGCCGCCAGCCGATGTCGTGGCCGTCAGGCCGAGACTGCGCATCACGTCGGCACACTTTTCGCCCTCGACCACGAATACGCGCTCCGTATCGCCTAAGTGCGGCAGACCGTAGAGCGGCCGCGGCTCGCGCATCGCCCCCGGTCGCCATCCGTCCGCGTCGCGGCGTAGCGGGCGGAGGGTTTTGCGGCCGTCGGCATCCCATCGTACGACCGCCCCGACGGGCTCACCCGCCGCATCATCGTACGTCCACGTACAGTCGGGCGCGCCCAGCCGGCCATAGGCCGCCTCAATGGCCTCGTCGAGCGTGGCGTATGCGCGCCCGTCCTGATTGCGCCGCGTGGACGGCTCAGACCGTCGCGGCATCGGCAGCGAGTCGGCCGGCATCAGGTCCGCGAGCGTCAACCCCAGCGCGTTGCACACCGCCTCGGGGGTGCATCTCGCGTGACAGTGGATGAGGGCCCTGCCGTCGTCGCCCTCGCCAACGGATAAGCTCGCCCGCCTATCGTCGTGCGCTGGGCACCGCGCCGACCAGCCGCTGCCACCGCGCCGCGGGCGGCATCCTCGGGTTTCCAATGCCGCTATCACTCTGTCCGTGGCTCTCGTCATTCTGCACCCCCTTTCGCCGGCTCGGTCGACGCGCTAGAGCGTGCGGCAAGCCAAGCCTCCAAATCGGCCACGCGGTAAAGCACCGCCGAACGCTTGCCGGAACCGATCCGCACACACGGGATGGGGCCGCGGGGGGCCGTGAGAGCCCAAAGGGTCCGCTGGCTGATACCGAGTGCTCGGGCCGCCTCGCGTGGCCGCAGAGCTAGGGGAGAGAGTCGGGGAAGAGAGTCGCGCATGATCGTACAACTCCGTCCATGGGGTTAATCCGGCCACCTTGGGCCGTACACCCGTGCGGAGTGTTTCATTTTTGCGCGCATTTGATTGCAACTAGCGGACGTAACCCACTGTACCGAAACGAATTGCGACGACACAAAAACTTTGGGAAATTTCGTTTTTGGGCGCGAGCATGAAACAAGGCGAATCGTGAAACATCCGCTCGTCTCCCTATTCGTAGTCGTCGTAGGCGTCACCCGGCAACGAACCGTCCGCCTCATCTTTGGCCTCGTACACCTGCTCGTCGAAGTGCACCCACGAAGTGAAGTCGCCGTTCAGCTTCCGCAGCACGCTTTCCAGGTCCTGTTGCGAAAGCCGACGGTAGCGTTTGTAGCCGCCGAAGTGTTGTTTGAAGAAACGGGAAACGGTCGCCTTCGAAACCCTCGTCATGGCGGCCAGGTCTTTGACGGAGATCGGCTCCACGTCGCGACACTCCCCCTCGTCGTAGCCGTGGTGCTGCGTCAGTCCGGCAATCAGCTTCAGTTCGGTATCCGAACGTTGCAGCCTTTTTTGTCGACGTTGAACCCGAACCGGTAGCCGCGACCAGTTATCCCGATTCGCTTCGTCCACCCAATGTGTACCAGTCTCCCACGGAATGATTCCGTGGGAGACCAGGTTCAGCCGCCGTATGTCCGTCCTCACGCGAGCCATCTGTTCGGTCCACCACCGAATCTGTCCATCGTCCGGCTGGGGCGTCTCGATCGGCGAGCATTCCGGAACGCGGCACGATGGGCTGACTACGTAGACAGCTCGCTTGAGTTCCCATTTTCCGCCTACGTTCCACGTCGCGTAGTCGTACCGAACAGGCAACAAAAACCGTTCGGCTGTTTGCAACGTTGTTAGCTCATGGCAGTCCATCGCCAGCTTTTGGCTAAGTCGCGTCGCCTTGGCATGCGCCACCGCGGCTCGCTTCAAGGCTTGTCGCCCCGCCTCGGACAACCGGCTTTCATCCAACGGCATTGCCAGCACTTCGCACCAAGACTGCGCGTCGGTGTCGGCAAACCGGTGCTCGCATTCTGGCGCAGTACGGTCACCTTGACGCATCATTTCGAGTAGCTCTGCCCCGGCGGTATGCAATTCAGTTTGCGCAGGACCGCCCGCTTGCTGTTGCAGGGTCTCGATTCGCTGCCGCAACTTCGCCACCCTAGCTTGTATCGCACCGTTCTGCTGCTGTATCGTGTCAATCCATCGCTCGATGGCCGACTCCATCGTTTCCCGATCGTGACGGAACAGTTCGTTTAGGGCCGCCTTTTCCGCCCTCGTCGCCTTGCGCAACTCCGCCGCGTCGATCCAGAGTTGCTTCCATCGCGTCGACTTGCACCACTCGTCCAGCAACGTGAGCGCTACGTCTTGAATCTGCCGCAACACTTCCACCTTAAGGTGTGGCGCGTGTTGGCCAACTTTAGCTAGGCCAAATTGCACAAGGCTAGGTCGTGTTGACAATCAGATGATTGTCGTTAGCAGCGAGGCGAGACAGAGG
>WGDQ01000695.1 GCA_015493185.1 Planctomycetaceae bacterium | reverse complement strand
TCGCTTCCCAGGGGCCTTCACGCCACGTGAGCGGAATGCCCGCACGAAAATCGACGGCGTCGACGTCGCGCTCCTCTTCAATGTCGAGCCGAACTTGGGCCGAGCCCTCGATATCGAGTTGCCAGCCCTCGGGATAGAACTCGTCGTCGGTGCCATACCGCAAGATACCGACGCGGCCGCCCAAGGTGGTTTCCCATTTCCAGTCGGTGTCTTGCTCGCGAACCCACGAAGTGGCCATGCGCGATTCTTTCACACCGGCCAGGTACGAACGATAAATGATGCCCGCGGGCAGTAGCTTCCACCCCCAAGGGCCACCACCGCCGGCATACCAACGACCGGTGTGCCGTGGCACCAGGTTGGCCACAAGCGTCGAGGCGATGCCGCTGGAATCGGACGAGGCGGTTGCCGCAGTGCCGGGCAGCGCTTCGACATCTTGCTGCCAGAGATCATCGGGATCGAGCGGGTCGGCGAACACCGCGGCCTGATTGGCCGGCAAACGCGTCGGCAGGTCGAAGTTCTGCGCGGTGGTTGTTGAAGTCAGACAAATCGCAACTACAACGGCCCAGATGACGGCCATGGGCAGAACCGCCGAATCGCCCACGAGGACCGATGGCAACGTGCGACGACAGCGATGGCCAGTAGTACCACAGGCTGAGCGGTGCAGCCCCTGATTTTCTGGCCGACAAGTGCATTGCGAAGCCGTTTTGGGGTGTGCCGGAGAGGTCATCAAATTCGGCTTTTCTCTTGCTGCACGATTCGAACCGCAGGCCGCTGGAGCCACCATATAGATGTGTTTGTCGGTCGCAAAGGCGGCGGCAGTGTAGCGTTTCCACCGCAGCAAGAACAGACCGCCGTAGCCCCTCTAACTTCTCTCGGGCTCGTGTGTTATACATCACAGAATACTGCTCGCGGCCGGCCCGTAAATGGCTTCGAACCGCCGCGATACGCGTGAGGGTTTTCAAGCTGGGCAAGGCAGGCGTTTTCTGCGGGCAAGTGGAGAAGTGGCTACGCGCTGGAGCCCGCCGCTCACAGGTGCAGCAGGGCAGATCAGTGGGAAAAGAGAAGGAATCGCACACTGGCCGTGAGTCGCGCGTCGCGTTCTCAGCCGCTGGTTCTGTCGGCCGCTACGTTGACTCGTACATTGGTTTTTTTCAGGAGGCAGGGCCGCATCGCAATGATTTGCGGCCGCGGAACTGGGAGTGTGTTGCCTTGATGCTCGATGTCGCGAATTCGACCGAGTGGCTTGGGCCACGATGCCACGGATTCGCGATTTGTCGTGTGGGCTGTGCGGTTGTGCGTCGTGCCGTTGCTAGAAGTTGGGCTTGCTCACAACTCAAGGGAAGGCCGGGTCGATGGTGCTGCTCGAGTTCAGTATTACACCACTCGGTAAAGGCGAAAGCGTTGGTGCCTATGTGGCCCGCTGTGTCGAAGTGGTTCGGCAAAGCGGATTGAATTACGAGCTGCACGCGATGGGTACCATTGTCGAGGGGGAACTGGATGCCGTGCTCGGCGTGTTGCGAGATTGCTTCGCCGCGCTCGAGCCCGATTGTTCACGCATTACGTGCACAGCCAAATTCGACTACCGGCGCGGCCCGGCGGGGCGCATCGTTTCAAAAGTGCAAAGCGTCGAACGTCGGCTCCGGGGCCACCCATCTGGCGAGCAACAAGGCGAAGAAAGCCCTGCATGACGTGAAGGGAAACACCGGCCCGACCGCCGAGCTTGCCGATCGACGCTCGCAGCGACGGACTGCCGTGCGCAGCGACGGACAAGCGATGGACATTGGTACGCAAGGCCGCCCGCCATTGGCAGTCAGGCCGATGGACATGCGGTCCCCATGGACGTGTGGACCACGGGCATGGGGTCGACGGGCATGTGGGGCGACGGTTATGTGGGTTGACGGCCATGTGGGTCGACGGGCGTGTCGTGGCGGGCCATATGCCCGGGCTGTTTCGGACGACGCCTTTGTGCAACGTGCGGAATGCACGAGAATTGTGGCGAAAACAAGATCGCGTTGGCATGAAACATAAGGAAGAAGGAGGATAGGATTCGTGAACGCTGATACCCCGTTGATGTCGGCGCTGGGACGTGTTCCCAGTGGTTTGTTTATTTTGAGCGCGAGCCACGGCGATCAGCAAACCGGCATGCTTGCCAGTTGGGTGCAGCAGGCCGCGTTTGAGCCGCCCGCGGTGACGGTGGCCGTGCGGTTGGGCCGATACGTGGCCGAGTGGATTGCCGAGGGCCGGCCTTTCGCGCTCAGCATTCTGGCCGAAGATCAGAAGGATATGCTGAAGCACTTCGGTCGCGGATTCGAGCCGGGCGAACCGGCGTTCGAGGGCCTGTCGATATTGCAGACCTCATCGAACCTGCCGGTGCTCAGCGATGCGGTCGGCTATCTGGAGTGCATCACTCGGGGCCATGTCGACTCGGGCGATCATCGAATCTTTCTGGCAGAAGTGACCGACGGCAAGCTGCTTCGCGAAGCGGCACCCATGGTGTACGTTCGCAAGTCGGGAGCCCATTACTGAGCGGTTGTGAGCTTGGCCCGTTGGGGGCGCGAAGTGCTTGGGCTTCGCGCGATTCCGGCCGTGCGCACGACCCACGCAGACCCGCAGCGCCGTGCGAACTGCCCGAGGATGGCGGCCCGTGCATCAGCCACTATAATCAGGGCTCGGCAATCGGCTTCGATCGTCAGGGTTCGGCTACGACGGGTGCCGGCTCGTCGGCCGCCGGTTCGACGCGAAAGCCCTCTGTCGAGCACAGGCCGGCTGACTTGCTGCAAGACAGGAAAACCTTCGCGGCCGGCCAGCGAATTTTGATGGGCGGTTTCAATCTTCGATCGCACGAGCGGCCGCGGGGGTAACCCGAGCGGGCCGTCCATCGACCGGCAAACCGTACCTGCCCCATCGCGACCGTTTCGACGGCGTACGGTGTTGACGAGTTCGACGGCACACGGCTCTGACG
>WGDQ01000694.1 GCA_015493185.1 Planctomycetaceae bacterium | reverse complement strand
GGCCATGACTGGGCAACAGCCATTCCACGTCGCTCTGGCGGATGCGCTTGAGCGACTTGATAAACTGCGGGATGTCGCTGCCGTGATGCGCATCGATTACGCCTACGCAACCGTCGCGATAGATGTTGTCGCCGCTGAACAACAGGTTGCCCATGCGAAAAGCGAGTTGGCTATCGGTATGTCCTGGAGTATGCCACACTTCGAGCGACAAGCCGCCCACTTGCAGGCGGTCGCCCTCACCGATGCGTTGTGCCACATCGACCGGCGGCATGGGCAAATGAATGTTCTGGGGCGCAACGACCGCGTAGGTTTTCACCGGATCGGGGTTGCGCAGATCTTCAGCGGCCTGCGGATGGGCAGCGATGTCGACTTTCAAGATGCTCTTCAGCCGCGCGAGCCCTTGGATATGATCCACATCGGCGTGCGTGGCAACCACGAGTTTGCAGTTGGATAGTGGGAAATCGAGTTGCCGGATCAACTCGACGATTTCATCGACGGTTTCTTCGTAGCCGATGTCGATCAGAATCCACTCATCGGCATCGTAGATCAGATAAACGTTGCAGCCGAGTCGTTGGCCGGCTTGGTAGTTCATTTCGATCACATGCGGAAAGACCGGTTTGCGTTCTAGCATGTGGCTTTCCCTTCTGCTGCACGGCCCGATGGGTTGCGGGCCAATCGGTGCCGGCGGATTTCCGTGTTGTCGCTTCGCTTGCGTCGGCTCCCACGACAGAAGCCGCACCGTGTATACGAACCAATCGTAATGCAGCCCGCAACCATACCCCCCGCCACGCGCAGGGTCGCTCGTGCCCATTCACCACGAGCCACGCCCGCCAGAAGGGTTGCCGCTGGCCATCGGGTCGCAGGCCCACTATCGCCGGTTCTGCTGTGGACAGGCACCGGATTGTAGAATCGCCGTTCACAGGCGACAAGCACGCGATTCGGGTGAACTCGCGCGGCAGTATGCCCTGAAATGAGCGGACCGGCATGCTGGTTGTTCGGATTTGGCTGGCCGGTTTTGCTGGCCGACAGCGGGCGGTTGCACATCGCGGCGTGCTAGACGGCCGGGATGGGTGTTCCCGGCAATCGACGGTTGCAACGGCGGTCGTTCCAGTTTTTTTCTACTCAGCCGCCAGACCGCTCTTGGCGCAAGATGGCAGCGAGCCCCTCTCGGTAGCTGGGGAATTGCAGTGGCAGCCGCAGCTCATTCATCAGTCGCCGATTCGAAATACGGCGACTCGTCGCGCCGCTTCGCCGTTCATCTTCGGCCTCGGCGAAACAAGGCGGCCGAACACCCAATTGCCGCGAAAGCTCTTCGTAAAACGTGCGCCGCAGCACCGGGCAACCGTCCGACACCAAGTACAAGCGTTCGCGCGTCTCACACTGCCTGACTGCGTCGACAATCCGCACCGCGTCGTCGACGTGAATCAGGTTGAGCCACACGTCGGGTTCGGCGGCAATCGGCCGGCCCGAGGCCAACTGATCTCGACGAGGAATACGTCCCGGCCCGTAGATACCGGCCAGTCGCAATACGATCGATCGTCGTGCCAGCGGATGCCGCTCAAGCACCTGCTCGGCTTCCAGGCAAACGCGACCACCCTGCCTCTGCGGTTGGCAGGGCGTATGCTCGTCGACCCAGTTACCGGCGTGGTGGCCATAAACGCCTGTCGAACTGATGTAAAGCACCCGCGAAGTGGCGTCTCGCATTGCAATTGCATCCAGCACGTTGGCCAGCCCTTGAACGTAAACTTCTCGCATCGTGCTGCCAGACAAGCGGTCGTAGCCAACGGCATAAAGCACCTGATCGGCTTGCGGCAATGCTGCCAACGCGCGGCGATCCAATACGTCGCCCACGATCGGTTGTACGCCGATCTGCCGCAATTCGTCGGCCCGCTGAGCGGAGCGTGTGAGGGCGCAAACCACTTGCCGTTGCTCAACCCACCGCCGCGCAGCCCGGCGTCCTAAATAACCGCAGCCGACTATCAGCGTATCGCACGTCTGGCAATGCACGCGGTTACCCAACAGCTCACACTCCCCCATTGTTTTCCAAGGCCGCGCGACCTGACTGCGGCGATCCGGTTTCCAGCGGCAGGCCACGGTTGCGAAGCAGGCCACGACATCGCACGAACATCATGGCTCATCGTCGAGCGGTTCTGGCCCACGACTGCCTCGGTGCCTTGATTCCAAGAACGATGCGAGCAAGATTTGAGCCGCCAACATATCGCGACGCGCCTTGCGCCGCTTTTTGGTGAAACCGGCCGGGGCCATCAATTGATCGGCTTCGAGCGACGTGTAACGTTCGTCGTAAAACTGCACCTCGATGCCTGTCGTCTCGGCCAACCAGCGGCCAAAGCGTCGGGCTTCTTCGGAAAGACGGCTTTCCGCACCGCTGGCATGCACGGGCAGGCCCACCACAAACACGGCGACTTGCTCGTCGGCCACCAGACGGCGAAACCAGCTCGCTTCTTCGTCAGGCGACTGCCGCTCGTACACTGTTAGGGGGCTGGCAACAATTTGCTCTGGATCGCTGATAGCCAACCCAATGCGTTTGGTGCCGAAGTCGACCGCGACCACGCGCCCTGGTGAAGAGAATCGCTCTGGAGCCGTATCGTTCACCGATTTGCCGCCCAGCCTGACGCTTCAGAAAAACCGATCGTTCGCGCAACGTACGCCGACGTTCCGTCATAACTTCCATGCCGCAACCATGCTGTCAATCATTCGGCTCCGGCAATACTTTTCTTTTCGCGGTTGCAGAACCGGAAGACTCCCCTGCGACTCTCCCCTGCTTCACGCGCCGCCGGCTTGCCCCTCTGTATTGGCAGGCAGGCCGGCGATTCATACGCTCATCCCTATCCACAAAGTTTCTGCAAACCAGTGTTGCACCGTCATCCCTCTGTCATTCCTCTATCTATCCTCTGTAGGCAGGTGCTTTGCGCGCGGCATGTTGCAGCAACGGCTCTGTAACGGCTGCATCCAAGCAATGGACCGCACGACCACCGCCGACCGCTATTCCGATATTCCCCGTTGCGCAGCAGGGGTCGCGCAGCGTCAGACCGATCGAGGCTTGCGAGGCTGCCTTACAGATATCGCTCGAGCCCTCGCGCCCGCATCTCTTCGACGATTCGGCGTATCGACTCTTCGCGACGCACGTCGGCCACGAGCGTGGCGTCGGGCGTGTGGACGATGATCAGGTTTTCGACCCCCAGTGTGACGACCAGGTGTTCCTCCGAACTACGGATCACACACCCCGTCGTGTCCAATCCCAGGTGCAGACCGTCTACCGTGTTGCCCTCGGCGTCGGCACCGCGAAGCCGGGCCAGCGCCCGCCAACTGCCCAAATCGTCCCACTGGAAGGGCGCCTCGACCACCAGCACTTCATACGTATCGCCATCGGCAGCCGGCTCCATCACCCCATAGTCGATAGAGCGCCCGCGGATTTCGGCGAACCGCTCGGCCAGAACGCGTTCAAATTGCGGGGTGCCTGCGGCGGTCGCGATTTCCCGCAGTTGGTTCGCCATTTCAGGTTCGTACTGATCGAGCGCCGCCAACACGGTCGATGCCTTCCATACGAAAATGCCCGAGTTCCAAAAAAACCGCCCCGACTCCAAATACTGCCGGGCGACCTCGGCGCTGGGTTTTTCGCGAAACCGTGTGACGCGGTAAACCGGCAAGTCCACCTCGTCAGGCAACGCCGGTCGTTGGCCTCGCTCGATGTAGCCGAACGACTCCGAAGGATACGTCGGTGCGATGCCGAACGTAATCAGGCGATTGCCGCCTGCCTCGGCCAGTTGCACTGCCTGACGAATGGCCCGCTGAAACTCGGCATCGGGCGAAATCACATGATCGGCCGGCAACACGACCATCGTGGCCTCGGGATCGCTGCGAGCAACCATCGCTGCGGCCAGCCCAATGCAAGGGGCCGTATCGCGACGGCACGGCTCGCTTACGATCGACTCGGCCCCCAACTGCGGCAACTGCTGGGCCACCATATCGGCCAAGCGGCGGTTGGTCACTACCAACGTTCGCTCGGGCGGCACCAGCCCAGCCAGACGGTCGATGGTGTGCTGGATCATGGACCGATCGCCCAACAAGCGCAAAAACTGCTTCGGGCGGTTTTCCCGGCTTTCGGGCCAGAAACGCGTGCCCGAGCCGCCGGCCATCACCACGGCGTGCAGCATGATTTCCTTTCTCCGCGCGCGTCGAGTGGCTTGCCGCGCGGCTCTGGTGTTTCGGCGTTGCAGGGAAGCACCCTGGCGATCAAACGTTCGGCTTTCCCCGTCCAGTCACTTCGGCAAAGTACATTGGCTGGCAAACTCTCAACTTGGCTGGAATCCGTTCGCGCAGTTGTTCTGCATCGAGCGCAAACAAGGGGCTGATCTCGACCGCCACGCCGGGGTCGACCGTTGCCCCGGCCTCTCGAAGCCATTCGGTGTGCAGCTCGATCATTTGCTGGCGCACCGTCTCGGGCGACCACTGCCCACTGCCCGGAGCGTTTTTCAAGGGGGCGAACACCCGGCGCGGATCGACCTCTACCACGATGGCCTGTTGCGCCATTGGCAGCAAATCGAAAATAAACCGTTCGAACTTGATTGCGTTGGGTTCCGAGGGTTCAACTCGCCGACCTTGCTCGTCGAGATAGGGCACTTTCTTGCGAGCCAGGTGAAACGGCAGGCTTTCGGGATCGTCGGCCACTCGGTTCAAAAAATCGACGTCGAACAGATGCACGGCGATGTTGCCGGCCCACAGTTCGAGCTCGCCACGCGCGTCGCAGCGGCAAGCCGCCTCGGCCGGAAGATCGCTGTACTCGATGATCCGCACGTGGCCATCCACCGATACGACGTTGCCCACTTTTTCTTCCGGATCGGTTTTCGCCTTCACCTGAGTCGACAGCTCCGACCCGCTCAGTATGTGGTAGCCGAGAAAGGTAGGCTCGCCCACTTCGACCAACGGGTTGTCTACTTGCATATAAAAGAGGTGCTTCAGGCCGCGGCGTTGCATGTCTTCGAGCGCCCCGCTGCGTACCAGGGCCGCCACTAAACCGCCATGACCATCGGGACTGAGGGCCAGCGAATCTTTCTCGGCCAACAAAAGGCGGTGCGTGCGGGCATCGACCGCGGGCATTGTGCCCTGCGAAAAAATACGCACTGATTCGCCGGGCAGGCCGAAACAATCGTGGTCGGCAAAGAAATCGACCGTGGCCCGATGCGTGGCCGGACTGGTCATCACATAAAGCGGCACTCGCACCCCATAGCGACGTCCTAATGCCACGACTTTTTCGACCAGGATTTGAAACAGCGAGGCCTCGGACACCGGACCGATGGGAAACAGTCCCTTGGGTGCGTCGAATCCCAACCGTGTGCCCTGCCCGCCGGCAACGATCACCACACCAAGGCAGCCGGTGCGCAGCTCTTGCTCGCCACGCTGGCGGGCCTGCTGCCGCGAGATTCGCTCGTCTTCCCGATCAAGCCGAAAGGCCGGTGGGCCGCATGCGCGCTGGGCCAAAGCGGCCCAATCTTCGCTCACTTGTTCGCACCGCAAAATGGCATCGAGCTGCGCAAGGTCGAGTTGCTCGATCTGCCGGGCCAACCGCTGCCGGCCTTCGTCGCTCAACTGATCCCAAAACCGCAGCACGTGCTCCTGGCCATATGGCTTGAGCCGATCGAGTAGCTGCTGCTTTTTCTCATTCGCGTTCATTGCGTGCCAAGCGCCCTCCGCGCGCCGGTTGCCAGCCGCATGCATCGAGCCCGATCAGCGGCAGAAAGATAGCGACGCGTGATTTATGCTCTTTCTTTGTCTTCTTCGTTCTTGCTTTCCTTCAATACCTTCTGGCAGTTTCGCTTTGGCAGCCCGGCGCTGACCCCGCAACCGGATTCAGCTTTTAGTAAGCAAGGTAACCGGTATCACGATTTCGGCGGTGCGGCCGATTCAGGTCAGCGGGATTTGCAGGCCATCGTAAGCAAGCTGCATGCCCGGCGGCAGCGAGCGGTTCGTGGCTTCGTGTTCCAATTCGTGCGAGATGTGCGTGAAATAGGTCTGCCGGGCGCCCACGCGTTGGGCAACCTCGATCGCTTCGGACAAGCTGAAATGCGTCGGGTGCGGTCGGGGGCGTAAAGCATCAAGGATCAAAACGTCGAGCCCTTCGAGCCGCGACCAGCTTTCTTCGGCAATGGCATTCGTGTCGGTGCAATAGGCCACGTTGCCGAAGCGAAAGCCCAACACGTCCATCCGCCCATGACGCAAGCGAATCGGCACGACGGTTTGTCCCAACACCTGAAAGGCGTCGGTCGAAATGCGGACAAACTCCAACTGCGGCACCCCGCCGGCCGGATACTTCTTTGCGACTGGATCGAATGCGTAGTCGAACGATTTGCGAATCCGCGCTTCGACCTGCGGCTCGCAATAAATCGGCATGTTGCCCCCCAGATAGAAGCAGAATAGCCGCAAATCGTCTAAGCCGAACAGGTGATCGGCATGCTCGTGCGTGAAAAGGGTGGAGTGGATGATGCCGATCTTTTCACGCAAAAGCTGGCTACGCAGATCGGGCGGCGTATCGACCAACAGGTTTCCCTTGGGCAACCCCAACACCAGTCCGCAGCGCATCCGCTGATTCCGTGGGTTGTCGCTCGTGCAGGTCGGGCAATCGCAACCCACCACCGGCACGCCGACCGAAGTGCCGGTTCCTAAAAACACGAGTTTTCCCGACACGTCGGTCGTTACGGGCTTTCGCGCCAAGTTGCTGCTGCCTTTCGTGTTATGTCCTCGATCCACCGGCCGTCGTCAGCGCGCCGGTTCGTCAGGCCATCGCTTGCGGAACGATCTCCAAGCCAGACGCATGGCCATCGGCCCATCCGAGCGATGCGCCTTGCCAATACCTGTTCAGGGGGGTGCGGGCTTGTCCACCAAACAGGTGCAACACGGCATCGCACCGAAAACGTGAGCTCTCTCCTACCGAGAAGGTGCGCCGCCAGCATGAAAGTTAAACCGCTACGGCCACCCGGAACAGGGCCCTCGGGGTGCCCCTCTCAATTCCGAACGACTTGTATGGCCAACCGCTCGGCAGCCGTTCGGTCCGGCACGCCACCAGCCGAGCCAACGCAACGCATGCGGACGCCGCGAGGTATTGTCAAACGATTTTTGCCCCTTTTCTCTCCGAACAACCGTTGTTGACCCCGCGTATTGGAAGCAATAAACTACGCAATCGGCATAGCTTACGCTCAATTTGGCCGATCTTGCTTCCAAGCCAATTTTGCCTGGCACAAGGCGGGCCGGGCGATGACTGCGCGCTGTCGCAATTTCGTTCGATTTGCTCACCGGTCAGCGTTTATTTTTTGTGGGCCGGTCTGCTTCCCCCCGTAAAATTATTCCCCCTTCTGCCATTTGCCAGGTTTCGCAGACCCAGGGCCTTTGGCTCCTTCATTAAACTATAGCGCGGCACAATGGAAACCCTCGAACGCATTTGGGAAAGCATCGGGCT
>WGDQ01000693.1 GCA_015493185.1 Planctomycetaceae bacterium | reverse complement strand
TCCTGTACGGATCGTCGAGGATGGCTTTTGTAGTTTGTTGGGATGGAGGGAGCACCGTGAACACTGTTTGGCGCGGCCTTGCGGCCCGTTGCTTTTGGTTCCTGCGTCGAAACGTACATTCAACGGCCCGCAGAGCCGCATAATGCCAGCCTATTGTAGCCGTGCGGTATGGCTGAGCGAGCGAAAAACAGCTTTCCGCTTCATTCCGACACACCTGTCAAGAACGTGATGTCTGTTGGATTGCCTATGATCGTGTGACAGAGAACATCTGGGTTACCGCACTTTGTGCCAGATGTTCGTGCGCGGTGACCGACGGTAGCGTTCCGCAGCGTTGTCTAGGCCCGTATTGCTTGAAAGCATGTACACACAACACGGGCTGCTTATTGACTCTCGGGCCGAAAACAAGGTAGTGTCGGCGTTCCGGGCGGTTTCGAGTGGGAATGCTCGAACTACGTTGACGGACAAGTTGGCTTCGTTCTTGGCCCTGACAGGTTGGGCAAAAGGTCGCCGCGGTGGGAAAAGACTTTCGACAAATCGAGTGGGATGCCCGACTGCGAGAAGACTGGCAGCACTTGCTGGATCTCGACATTCGCCTCGATCTCGACCGGCTCTATGACTGGACTTCAGTAGCCCTGATCAATCGCGAGGTCGAAGCTCGTGTGGCCGTTGTCGCTCGGTGCGATGGAATTATTGCGGGGCTGCCGGCCGCGGAAATGGTAGTGACCCAATCCGATCGGCGACATCGCTGGACGGCACACTGTCGAGACGGAGACGTTGTGGCGGCCGGCACGGAAATTGCCACCATCGAAGGGCCTGCACGCAACCTGCTAACGTGCGAACGCGTGCTGCTCAACGTGCTGGGGCATCTGTCCGGCATCGCAACTTTGACCCGTGCTTATGTGAAGGCCGTTGCGGGCACACGGGCACGTGTTTACGACACACGCAAGACAACGCCCGGTTGGCGGCGGCTCGAAAAGTATGCCGTTCGTTGTGGCGGCGGGAGGAATCACCGCACCGGGCTGTACGACGCGGTGTTGATTAAAGACAATCACCTGGCAATCGGAGCGGCTTGCCACGGTCAATCGTGGACGGCAGCCGACGCAGTGCGCCGAGCCAAGCAGTTTCTCAAAGAAATGCTGCCTCCCGAAAAAAGAGCGAGCTGGATCATCGAGGTCGAGCTCGACTCAATCGACCGCTTAGACGACGTGCTAGCCGCCGAGCCCGACATCGTGCTGCTCGATAATCTGGAGCCCAAGATACTAAGGCAAGCGGTCGCACGCCGAGATGCAGTAGCGCCGCAGATTGAGCTCGAGGCCTCGGGCGGCATCACTTTGGAAAATATCGGAGACATTGCACGAAGCGGGGTCGACCGCATCAGCGTCGGGGCCTTGACGCATTCGGCTCCGGCGCTCGACATCGGTCTCGACTGGAAATCGCTATAGGCGACACGCGACGGTCGTTAGAGGCCGCGGCTCGAACACTTTGAACGCGTGCAAGCGCCGTGCGAACGGCACCGGACATGTGACTACGAAACCGGATTTTCCGTTCTTACGGCGGTGGCCCGCACGGCATCTTTTCCACCGCCTTGCCCTTTCACTCGGCAAGTCGGGGTGAGCGGTGTCCACGCTGTTTGACACCTCGGCGCGGCAACGTATAGTTCCGATGCACCCGCGCCTTGGGGAGGGGCGCAGGTCACACGGCGCAGCAGGGATAGCTGGGAGCTCGAGGGGACCCTGCTGCGCTTTTTTTATGCGCATTGCCAGCACGCTTTCCTCACGAGTGGATCTGCTCCAATAAGCTGTTCGCTGAAGCCGGCCGATGCGGCGAGATGCCACTATCCGGCCTGTAGTGCGTTTTACTCAGTCTTCGTCTTGCATTTGCTAAATGCCGAGCAACGCGGCAAACCCTTCGCCATCGGCCCAATCTGTTCAGCCGGTAGAAACGTTAGTACCCTCCCGAAGCATTCGGTATCCCCGCTGCCGTTGATGACCGCTTGCATCGATGTTGGCGTGCGAGGCAGAGGGATAAGGTTTCGGGCTATGGTTGAGGTGCATGCGGCAGGTGTTCGACAAGTCGAGAGGGATAGCCAACCGCGCATCGCCCAAGAATGAGGCTCGCGACATGGCCATTTGGGCAGGACAAGCGAGCCGGCCGACAGCGCGTTGTGAATGCTTGCAGCCGAACGCATACAGATGTTGCCGGCGGTATTGGGGGGCGGACAAGTCTCTCATGCTTTCAAGGGATTCCTGCCCACGTTGAAGCGACCAGCGGCTCAGCGAGCCCAGTGCAGCGCGCGGGAGACAAGGTCGCAGAAGGAGCGGGATGAGAGTGTGTCGTTTTTTTCCTTCGCGGTCATGTTCGATTCGATACGCACCGACAGCCGGTGCTGCGCGCAAGCGCCGCAGTTGGAATGGAGCGAGCGGTTGTCACACACTCTACGAGCAGACGGCGATCCGTAATAAACCTCGCATAGTAGAATTCCTGCTTTGCAAAACGCGACAACTGGCCGTGCAGTGTTGCCTTTCAAAATCTCGCTCCGATGATCCTTGGAATAGGGATGAGGTCGTCGGGTGGCCACATCTTACGCAGGGCCACAACACGCGCCGGTCGATGTTCGCACTCGACCGAGCTGCCCGCGAGACGAAAAGCGAATATGCTTCTGGCGACATGCGGCCGTCGCAGTGCGATTCAGGCGGCGCTTGTCCATCGCGCCGCGGCACGCCGCGCATTCGATATTTCTCTTCTGGTTTCACGTTGATCGAGGCCCTGCTTTCGATCGTTCTCGTATCGATCGCAGGTGTGGCATTGATGTCGGGCATTGCCAGCTCGATCGACACGACCGATGCGGCGGTGCAAGAAGCCGTGGCGCTCGGGCTGGCTCAGCAGTTGATGGATGAGATCGCCATTTGCCGATACGTCGAGCCCGGTGGCGATCCGTACTCACCGGTGCTTGGGCCAGAGAGCGGAGAAACGGCAGGCAACCGCACGCTGTTCGACGATATCGATGATTACAACGGGCTCGTTGATGAGCCTCCCACGACGCTCGACGGCACCACGCTCGGCGTCGACGACGCGGAAGGAGGCACGCGCGATCCGAATTTTCAGGTGCCCAGCGGACAGTTGGACCGCTGGCGTCGTGAAGTGAGTGTTTACTATGTCGACTCGGCCTCTCCTGACGTACCGCTTCCTGCCGGAACGACCAGCGATTTTCGCGCTGTCGAAGTACGAGTTTATGTGGTTATGCCTGGTGGCGTGACCCGACAGATTGTGTCTTTGAAGCGAGTGTTTGCCTATGTGCCCCCTCCGAGCTAGCAGCGGGCTTTCACGGCAGTTGGCCACTGTTGCAGTGGCGCGACCCGCGGCAACGCGAAGCGGCCTGTCGTTGGTGGAGCTGCTGGTGGCCATGGCAACCCTGGCCATCATTGCCGCCACGTTGGCTGGTCTGGCCAATGGGGCCCATCAAAGCTGGACATACACGCAGCAGCAAGGCACATCGACCCAGCATGCGAGGGTCGTGCTCCACCGTATTGCCGAAACGGTGGCCGCCGCCGCCAGCACACCAACGATCAGTGGCGTGGCGGTTGTATATGAAGATGTTGGAAGCTGGCGCTTCTACAATACGCTGGTGGTTTGGCTAACGCCCACCAATCCGGACGGCCCACCGCTTGTACAAGATTGCGTGATCATCTGCCCCGATCCGGCCGATCCGACGCAGTTGGTCGAGATCACCGCACCGGGAGACACACGCACGCTTACCGTTACGGATGCCGCGATCAATCAACCGTCTCAGAAAGCGGTGATCGACGATGTCAAAACGTCGCCAACGAGCCAAAAGACCGTGCTAACCGATCGGTTGCGGGCGCCGGTTGTCAGCGGCACCAACGTCCGACGTGGCGCCATTCACTTTGTCAGCGAAGAGCGTCCGACCGACAGCGAGATCGACGACTACAACAATGGCCTGATTGCCTGGAGCGATATGAGCTGGCCCCGGGATCGGTATGGAACGCAAACCGGGTTGCGCCAATACCGGCTGCGGATCGAACTACAATTGATGCCCACTGCCGACGACGCGAAGGACGATACCAACACACACCGGGCCACGGGATACTTCGGATCGGCTTCACACGGTTATCGGATCGATCGCACCGCTGGTTGATATGTAAACCAAGACGTGACCGCGAATGCACCGCATTGCCAGCGAAATGCGTTGACGCGAAGAACTGGCATACCACCGCGTACGCACGGTTATGTGAATCGCCCCAGCAGAGCACGTGGCCGTGCAGTAGCCTGCTGGCGGGTCGATTGATTGCGAATTCGAACAGCAGAGCGTGTTTCTCTTCAAACGGTACCGAGCAGACGAAACAAGGCGAGTAGACCTCTCAGACCTGCTGCGAGCCGGCTTTCTCGGTCTTGCAGCTGACTAAACCTAAATCGGTGAGCGGTCGAGATCAGCGCTGGCATTGCATTGTTCAAGTAGCTTGTTGCTCGTCGTCTTGGCTCACGGTCGGTCAGCATTAGGGTAGAATCGTGCGAGCCAGACACCGCCCGCTCACTGGCAATTGAGACGACCAGACGATTGGCGAAAGGGAATCGTGCTACGGTCATCGAGACGATCGCGCCGATTTTTTCGGGTTTGCGGGTTGTTCGGGTCACCCAAGGAGCCGGAGTAGCCGATGCAACTATCGGAGACGGCTGGGCGAAAAACGAGCGGCGCCACTCTCCCCACGCGGCACGAAGCCGCCTTGTCATGTCAGATGCGACGGTCAGAAAGGTCTTTTCCACAGGCGATTGCGCGTTCTCGCAACCCGCGAAGGGAAACAAAAGAGAATAAGGAGCAGTACGATGTCGAAATGTCTGAGTCGCTGGGCAACGTTAGTGGCACTGAATGTCGCATGTTTGGGTGTGCTAGGCTTTTATCGATCGACGGACGCGGCGCCACGGTCCGATAATCAGCCGTTTGCCAACGCCGTCGAGCAGCGAATGGAGATGATTCGCGAGCTCAAACAAATGAATGCCCTGCTAAGGGAGCAGAATGCGCTACTGCGTTCCGGAAAGCTTCAGGTGGTGGTCACCCTGCCACAGGGTTCTTGATGCGCCTGCGCTGCGCGCCCACACGATAGCTGGGTTCAGCCTGCTTGAACTGTTGATCGTCGTCTCACTGATCGGAATCATGGCGGCTCTGGCGCTGCCGAGCCTTCAGCCAAACATAGGCGATCAGCTCGTCTCGGGCGCGTACGTGATGGCTGCCGATCTCGACTACGCCCGCAGTCTGGCAATTGCCAACGACAGCGAGTATCGCATTACCTTCGATAGCGCGGCAAACCGCTATGTGCTGACGCACGTGGGCGCCAATCCGGCGCTGAACACGTTGCCCGATCCCCTTTTTCCCTCGCCCGACGACACGTCGACGCAGCAAGTCACGAGCTTCGACGATTTTCCGAATCTCCGCGCGGGCAATGTTCGCCTGCTGGGCGCTGTATCGGCGGGTGGTACATGGATGGTGCTGACCGATGTGACGTTCGGCCCGCTCGGCGAGACGGCGTTGCCCGAAGACACCATCATTTGGCTCACGGCGGGAACGGGTGATTCGCGCCGTTTCATTTCGCTGCAAGTCAACCACACGACTGGCTTGACGACGGTTGGCGACCTCACGGGGGCATTGCCGGCTGGTCTGCCGCTGTTTGTCCAGCGGTCTTTTGGTGCCGGTCGCTATGTGGTTTGGCGTCGTACCACTCAGCCAGCGAGACCGTTATGATCCGCGCCTTGGCAGCAAAACGGCACGGACCGATCGGTGTCGATATCGGCAGCCGATCGATCAAGTTGATGCAACTCACCGCCGATCGGAGTGGTGTTGTTGATATGGCGCGCGCGGATCTTCCGACCACAGCCTCCTCGTGGGCGACCGAGGCGACATCCTCGCAAGTCGGCTCAGTTGGTAATGCTGCCGCCGCGTCTGCCGGTCCATCGCCGACTGAAAGCGAACCCGACGAAGAGCGAAGCAAAGAAGGCGCCTCCACGGCCACAGCGTCTGCCAACGATGCAGCCCACGAAGTGATTGCGGCCCTGGGCCGGGCTCGACAAGCACGGAACTTTCGGGGGCGCGAGGCCATTTTGTGTCTGGGCGAGCAGGCATTGTTTGTGCAAAACATTCGCGTACCAAGGGCGACGGGCAAGGAACTGGACGACATTGTTCGCCAAGAGGCACGGGGACGATTGCCGTTCGATGCAGACAATGCGGAAATCCGGTATCTGGATGCCGCCGACGTGCGGCAAGGCGATGTGGCGAAACGCGAAGTGATTCTGCTGGCCAGCCCGCGCCCCGCAATCGACCGATTGATCCATTTGGCCGATTTCGCCGGCCTTCGACCGGTGGCCATCGACCCTGAGCCGTTAGCGTTGCTGCGGTGCTATAGCCGTCAGTTTCGGCGCGATGACGACCGACAGCAGCGTATGATGTTCGTCCATCTGGGAGCGGCGAAGACACTGATCGTTATCGCTCAAGGGTTGTCCGCAAAGTTTGTGAAATACGTGGACGTCGGAGGTCAACATTTCGATGAGGCCGTAGCCCGCGACTTGCGGTTGCCGCTGAAAGATGCAATCGCTCTTCGACGCCACGTTGCGGACCGCGCAGGAGACCCCGAAATTGCACAGAGCATCACGGAAGCCGTACGTGGTGTCGTAGGGCGTCTTGCCGATGAATTGTCGTTGTGTGTGCGATATCACAGCGTCGCATTCCGTGGCCAACGTCTTTCACGGATCGTGCTCGGTGGCGGAGATGCCGACCCAGCGTTGGCGCATGTGATTCAAGACCGACTGGATATTCCTTGCGAACTAAGCGATCCGTTTCGCACGATCCGTACGAGCGCGCCCGTCGGGCGCGTTGCCCAATGGGCAATCGCGGCCGGACTGGCACTTCGCGACGGTTGACCCCCGAATGCAAATAAACCCCTAAACCCCCGAGTGCAAAACGACGTATGGAGTACACGGTAGGCAGCGATTCAGAGCCTCAGCATATGCAGCCCCGGCGCAGCGTGCCGGGGCGAAGATGACCAGCGGCGTTCCCGCCGAACCGTCTCTCGCCCGGCAACGGCTCGAAGATGCCCTTCTGTGAGGAGCTCAAAACGAAAACAAGTAATGTCAGGCGTCGCGATACCCATAGTTTTGTTGGTGTCGTGTTGGTCCTTTGCCCCACGGGCAAGCCGAAAGTATCGACGGCAACACAGCAAGCGCGAAATCGACGAGAAACGGAAGGCCTGGTAGCCAAATCGCTGGTGGCGTGGCGCAATACGGTGTTCTTGTCCTTGGGTGTTGCCGTACAAGCATCGCCTGACCGCAACGGATGGTAACCATCATTGATCCACAGAATTACGACTCACAACGCGGCTTGCCGCGACCTTCGGACAACTTCAATTTGCTATGGCCGCACCCCCGCCCGAGCTTCCTGACATCGACTTTCTGCCTGCCGACTATCGCGAGCAGCATCGGCAGCGCCG